>NZ_JBFUIR010000029.1:0-105644 GCF_056401755.1 Pseudomonas sp. P4_D7
GGATGAAGCCAACCGGGTCTGGTTCATGTTGCACAGCGGCTCGCGTGGCGTCGGCAATGCCATCGGCAACCTGTTCATCCAGATGGCTCAGGCGGATATGCGACAGCACATCGCCAACCTGCCGGATCGTGATCTGGCCTACTTCGAAGAGGGCAGTCAGCACTTTGATGATTACGTGGAAGCGGTGGGTTGGGCGCAGGACTTCGCCAAACAGAACCGCGAGCTGATGATGCGCGCGGTGATTCAAGCGACACGGCAGATTATCCGCAAGCCGTTCGAAGTGGCGCTGGAAGCGGTCAACTGCCACCACAACTACGTGCAGAAAGAGCGGCATTTCGGCGAAGAGGTACTGGTCACGCGCAAAGGTGCGGTGTCGGCGAAGAAGGGCGAGTTGGGGATTATTCCAGGCTCGATGGGCGCCAAGAGTTTCATTGTCCGCGGCCTGGGTAACGAAGAATCCTTCAGTTCCTGCAGCCACGGCGCCGGCCGCACCATGAGTCGGACCAAGGCCAAGAATACGTTCACTGTCGAGGATCAGATTCGCGCCACGGCCCATGTGGAGTGCCGCAAGGACGAGGCGGTGATCGACGAGATTCCGATGGCCTACAAGGACATCGACAAAGTCATGCACGCCCAGCGTGAGCTGGTGGAAGTGCTGCACACCTTGCGTCAGGTGGTGTGCGTCAAAGGATAAAAGGAAAGCAAGTCATGGAACTGGAAGAACGTCACCCGCTGTGCACCACCATGCGCGCGCGGGTTCTGGAAGAGCTGGCGCGGATAGAACGCGAGCGCAATGTCACGGTGCTGTACGCCTGTGAATCCGGCAGTCGGGCCTGGGGTTTTGCCTCGACCGACAGCGATTACGACGTGCGGTTTGTCTACGTGGAGAAGCCCGAGTGGTTCGTTCAGGTCGATGCGCCGCGTGATGTGATCGAGCGTCCGCTGGACGATGAGCTCGACGTCAGTGGTTGGGAGCTGCGCAAGACCCTCGGGTTATTGCGCAAATCCAATCCGACCTTGCTGGAGTGGCTCGACTCGCCGCTGGTTTATCGCAGTGAAACCGCGCAGGTGGCACAGCTGCGCGAACTCGCCGAAGCGTTCTACAGCCCGCCAGCAGCGCGCAATCACTATCTGTCGATGGCAAAGAAGAACTTTCGCGGTTACCTGCAAGGTGAAACCGTGCGTTTCAAGAAGTACTTCTACGTGCTGCGGCCACTGCTGGCGGTGCGCTGGATCGACCAAGGCCGAGGGCGGCCGCCGATGACGTTCGCCGACCTGCTGACCACCGTCGACGACCGCGCGTTGCTCGATGAAGTCGACGAATTGCTCGCCCTCAAACGCAATGCCGACGAGAGCGCCTACGGGCCGCGTCGTCCGGCGTTGCACGGGTTCATCGCCGCTGAACTTGAGCGCGAAGTGCCCACATTACTCAGAACTCAGGAAGACTCGCGACGGCTGGATCAGTACCTCCGGGATACCGTCGGGCTGTACGCGTAAGGAATGCCATGAAACAGGAAGTGATAGAACTGGACGGTGCCATCGGTGGCGGCCAGGTGTTGCGCAGCGCCTTGAGCCTATCGATGGTGACGGGCAGGGCGTTTCGCATTAAACAGATTCGTGCCAGGCGCAGCCGTCCGGGACTGCTGCGCCAACACTTAACGGCGGTGATGGCGGCGGCCGAGGTGTGTGGTGCAACGGTTGGCGGTGCACATTTGGGTTCGCAAGCCTTGAGCTTCGAACCCGGCGCGATTCGCGCTGGCGACTTTCAATTCGCCATCGGCACGGCCGGCAGTTGCACACTGGTGTTACAGACTTTGTTGCCAGCACTGTTACGGGCACCGCAGGCGAGTCGGCTGCGGATTTCCGGTGGCACGCATAACCCGCTCGCGCCGCCGGCCGATTTTCTCACGCGCAGTTGGCTGCCGCTGCTGCGCCGCATGGGTGCCAACGTTGAGCTGGACTTGTTGCGCCATGGTTTTGCCCCGGCCGGCGGTGGCGAGATTGAGGTGAATGTGCAACCGGCGAACATGACGCGACTCGATCTGTGTGACCGTGGCGAAGCGATTTCACCAAGCGCGTGGGCTCTGACCGCCGGGCTTGGACCTACGGTCGCCCAACGTGAGCTGAGCCGAGTGGCCAAGCGATTGAATCTTCCGGCTACGGCGCTGCATCCTGTGACACTCGATCCGGCTCGCGGGCCAGGCAACGTGTTGCTGCTGGAGTACGCTTTCGAACACGTCACCGAGGTGTTCAGCGCGTTTGGCCAAGTGTCATTGCGCGCAGAGAAGGTTGCCGATGCTGCGATCAGTCAGGCTGCCGACTGGTTGCGCAGTGGCGCTGCGGTGGCTGAACACCTCGCCGATCAGTTGCTGTTGCCAATGGCGCTGGCCGGTGGTGGCTCGTTCACCACGCCGCGCATGACCGAGCATTTGCACAGCAATATCGCGGTGATCGAGCTGTTCTTGCCGGTTCGTATTGATTGTCGCGAGGAGGGTGCCGATCGACTGCGTGTTGAGGTCATTGGCAGTTGATTGGTCATGAACAGGGCGACAGGATTTCATCGGGAATCCTGTCGCCCTTTTTTTGGCCCGCAAAAAACTCTGAAAAGGCGGCAAATTGCTGGCCCCCGGGCGTTCGCTTCCCCGGCAAAATCGCCTTTTTTCAAAAGGTTAGGTGGGCTCTATGCGGACGATTGTTATCACCGTTGCAACGCTTTCCCTGGCTGTCTTCGCCACAGGCGTGCAGGCGAAAGAGTTAAGCAAAAGCCATCGCTTTGCCTGCACCTGGGGTTCGGATATCGCTGCCGGTGCTCAGCAATCGAAGCTGTCAGGCGTCTCGCTGTATGGCGCGCGCAAACAATTGCAGGTGCGACGATTCCAGCAACCGTGGATGCGTATGACCGCGATGGGAATCACCGAGCAAACCTACAACAGCACGTCGAAACTCAAGCCTGCAGCTGTCAAGCAGACCTATTACGAACAATGTGTACGCCACGAATTGGCCCAGCGCTGAAGCAAAAAGCCCAACCTGAACCGGTTGGGCTTTTTCATGCCCGACGAAATGTCAGGGTTACTTTTCGCTCTCGCAGTTGACCATCCACGACACGCCAAAACGATCGACCAGCATGCCGAAACGCGCYGCCCAGAACGTCGCTTCCAGCGGCATGTCGATGCGGCCGTCGCTGGCCAGTGCGTTGAACACGCGCTCGGCTTCGGCGATGCTGTCGACGTTCAGCGAAATCGAACAGCCACTCATGCCCTGAGTCGGGCGATCGGGTGTGGTGTCCGAGGCCATGATCATCTGCTCACCCACCTTCAGACAGGTGTGAATGATCAGGTCGTGGTGTTCTTTGGGCACTTGTTCGGCGGCGGGTGTTTCGCCGAACGTCATCATCGCCTCAAGCTTTCCTTGCAAGGCTTGCTCGTAAAAGGTGAAGGCCGCGCGGCAATCTCCGTTGAAGATCAGGTAGGGATTGATTCTCATGTCTCTGCTCCCGGCAGTCAGGCGCGGAGCGGGCGGGTGTCGCCGGGTTCCGCGTAGGGCGGTTAAACCATAGCAGAGCGTTGGACGCCGGAAAGGGCTGAGTCTTCCAGATTTTTTTGTTCTGAAAAGCACGTCGACGATAACGTGGTCGTCGTTTGAAATTCAGTCGTAGCGCTGGAGTACCATGACGCACAATCATCACCTGCAGAGTCCAATGCCCAATGCCTGATCTATCGCGTTTCACGTCCTTGTTCGATCAGGCGCAGCGAGCCTTGCGCCTGGTCTGGGGGACATCGCGTGGCTTGTTTCTGGGGCTGGTGCTGGCAACGTTGGTTGCCGGTTTGCTGCCGGCGCTGGCGGCATGGTTGGGCCAGCGGATTGTCGATGCGGTGGTGGCAGCGATGCAGTTGCACGCGCAGCACGGCAGTGCGCCGCTGTGGCCCGTGTTGCGTTACGTGTTGTTGGAGGCCGGTGTATTGGCGCTGTTGTCCGGCACGCAACGGGCACTGTCGGTGCAGCAATCGCTGTTGCGGGTGCAACTGGGGCAGAAGGTCAATACGCTGATTTTGCAGAAAGCGCAGACCCTGTCACTGGTGCAGTTCGAAAACTCCGAGTTCTACGACAAATTGGTGCGTGTCCGTCGCGAGGCTTCGACCCGGCCACTGGCGCTGGTCATGAAGTCGTTGGGTTTGATTCAAAACCTGATCATGCTGATCAGCTTCGGGGTGCTGCTGGTGCATTTTTCCCCTTGGGCGCTGGCGTTGCTGGTGGTCGGTGCGTTACCGGTGTTTTTTGCCGAAGCGCATTTTTCCGGTGACGCCTTTCGTTTGTTTACTCGCCGTGCGCCGGAGAGTCGGCAGCAGAATTACATCGAAACCCTGCTGTCCCACGAAACCTATATTAAAGAGGTCAAGCTGTTCGGCTTCGCGCCGCTGTTACTGCAACGCTACCGCGACACGTTCGCCAGGCTGTATGCCGAAGACCGCCGTTTGACGTTGCGGCGCGATGGCTGGGGTTTCGGCCTCGGCCTGCTTGGTACCGCGGCCTTCTATGCGGCCTATGCCTGGGTGGTCATCGATGCCGTACATGGCCAGATCAGCCTTGGTCAGATGACCATGTATCTGGTGCTGTTCAAGCAAGGCCAAAGCGCTGTGAGCAGCAGTCTGAGTGCGATCAGTGGCCTGTACGAAGACGGTCTCTACCTGACCAGTCTGTATGAATACCTGGCCGAACCGGTTCAGGTCGATAGCGGTCACCTGACGGTCGGCGTCTGCCCGGGCGATGGTTTGCGTTTCGAGAACGTCGGTTTCCGTTATCCGGGTGCCAGTCGGCCAGCGCTGGAAAACATTGACCTGCAACTGGTGCCAGGCCAGAGCATGGCGCTGGTCGGCGAGAACGGTTCAGGCAAGACCACGCTGATCAAGTTGCTGACCCGGCTCTACCGCCCCGATCAAGGGCGCATTCTGCTCGACGGCAGCGATTTGCAGGATTGGCAGGAGACCGCGTTACGTCGGCGCATTGGGGTGATTTTTCAGGACTACATCCGCTACCAGTTCAGCGTCGGAGAAAACATTGGCGTCGGCGATACCCTGGCGTTCAACGACGCGCAACGCTGGCAGGAGGCCGCGGCCCAAGGCATGGCGGCCCCCTTCATCGAAGGGCTCGACAAGGGTTATGCCACGCAGTTGGGACGCTGGTTTGCCGGTGGCCAGGAATTGTCTGGCGGGCAGTGGCAGAAGATTGCCTTGTCCCGCGCGTATATGCGCCGTGATGCCGATATTCTGATCCTCGATGAGCCAACGTCCGCCCTTGACCCGGCGGCCGAGGCGGCGGTGTTCGAGCATTTCAGCCAGCACAGCGAAGGTCGCATGACGTTGCTGATTTCCCATCGGTTTTCCAGCGTGCGCAATGCCGACCACATCATCGTGCTGCAACAAGGCCGGATTCTGGAGCAGGGCGGCCACGATCAATTGATCGCCGCCGCTGGGCATTACGCGGAACTGTTCGATTTGCAGGCTCGCGGCTACCGTTAAGTGTCCCGCCCGTTGCGCACGGTGGCAGGTCCGGCCACCCGGGGGGCCGGTTTGCTCTGCATCAGGCGGTCGAGCGCCTTACGGTAATTCTGCCCGCCGAGCGCCATGCTGTTGTTATGCGTCGCGCCCGGCACCAACAGCAGGCGCTTGGGTTGTTGCGCGGCGTTGAACAGTTGCTCGCTGAAGCGCGGCGGCACGAAAGCGTCAGCTAAACCGTGGACCACCAGCAGCGGCATGTGGATATCCGCGATCTTGTCGATCGAGTCGAATTTCTGCGACAGCAGCCAGCGCACCGGCAGCGAAGTGTTGGCCACCGACGCGGCAACATCCGCCAGCGTGGTGAAGGTGGACTCGATCACCAGTCCGCGAACCGGCAATGCAGAATGATCGCGAGCGGCGGCCTGGCCGAGTTCCGCGGCCAGATCGATGGCCACGGCGCCACCGAGGGAGTGGCCATAGATCAGGCGTTTGGCCGGGTCCGGTTGCAGTAGTTTGAAGCGTTCCCACGCCACCCGCGCATCTTCGTAAACGCTGCTTTCCGACGGCAGATCACCATGGCTCTTGCCGAATCCTCGGTAGTCGATGGCCAGCACGGAATAGCCCGCAGCGCGCAGTTGCTCGATGCGGAACAACTGCCCGGTGAGGTTCCAGCGCACGCCATGCAGATAGAGAATGGCCGGCGCATTGGCTTTTTCCGCCGGCCACCACCAGGCATGAATGTTTTCCCCGGCCTTGAAGCTTTTCGGTTGCAGGTCGAGTTCCTGCACGCTGCCGGGCAAGCCGCGATACCAACCGGCGGTGCCCGGTTCGATGCGAAACAGCAGTTTGCGTTCGGTGTGTTCGAGCACGGCACAACTGGTCGGCACGCCGATAATCAGCGCGGCCATGCAGGCAAACGCCAAACGGCGGCGTCGCAGACGCGTCATGAAGGACAGGAACATTAAACGTTTCACCCAGGCGCAGACAAAGAAGGCTTTTTACCAGATGCCTCGGTCTGCGCGTGAGTTTTTCGACCACTGCCCCGGCGCAACAATTACCAAATGCTGCAAAGACTCACACGACCTGCAGAACGATCTTGCCGATATGGTCGCCAGCCTCCATGTGCGCGTGAGCCTGAGCGGCGTCGGCGAGCGGGTAGACCTTGTCGATCATCGGCAGGCAGCGCCCGGCAGCCAGCGCCGGCCATACGTGCTCGCGCAGTTGATCGGCAATCGCAGCTTTTTCAGCAGCGGTACGGGCGCGCAACAGGGAACCGGTGATCACCGCACGTTTGGCCATCATTGCCAGCAAGTCAAAGTCATTGGCCCGTGCGCCGCCGAGGAAACCGAGCATGACCAGTCGGCCATCCATCGCCAGGGCGCTGACGTTATCGTTGAGGTACGAGCCGCCCATGATGTCGAGGATCACATTGACGCCTTGGCCTGCGGTTTTCTCGGCGATGACTGCCGCGAAATCCTCATCGCGATAATTGATCGCTGCGCCACCGAGATCGCGAATCGCTGCGCATTTGTCCGGGCTGCCGGCGGTGGCAAACGCTTCAATACCGAATTCGCGGCACAGCATCAGTGCGGTTGTGCCGATGCCGCTGGTGCCACCGTGAATCAGTGCGCGCTGACCACGACTGGCGCCACCGAGGCCGAACAGGTTGGCCCACACGGTAAAGAAGGTTTCCGGGATTGCGGCGGCGTGCACCCAGTCCAGACCGTGTGGAATCGGCAGGGTCTGGCCGGCGGGGACGGCGCAGTATTCGGCATAACCGCCGCCGTTGGTCAGCGCGCAGACGTTGTCGCCCACGGCGAACTGACTGACACCGGCTCCGAGTGCCACGATTTCGCCGGCGACCTCAAGCCCGGGAATTGGGTTCATGCCGGGTTTCATCGGGTATTTGCCGGCACGCTGCAAGGCGTCCGGCCGGTTGATCCCGGCGGCGTGTACGCGGATCAGCACCTCGCCTTCTGCGACGGCTGGAAGCGCCACGCGTTTGGGTTGCAAGACGTCGGGGCCACCGGGTTCGCTGATTTCGATTCGGGTCATTTCGTTGGGCAGGGACATATCGATTCCTGTTGGCATAAGTTCTGTAGATGGGAGCGTGCTATGCAAGCAATGATTCCCTTCAATTTGCACAGCAGCGCGACTCAGTAGGGGCGGGCAGCCATTTCATGGCTTGCTCCAGCAGCAGCGCCACGACGATTGCGCCAGCGGCAATGATGAACAACAGCGCGTGATGACCGCCGCTGGCATTGAACAGCGCTGAATAGGCAAATCCGGCCAGCGCCTGAAAGGTGGCGAATGACACCGTGGCACGGCTCCAGGCGATCTGCTGGCGATGGTGTTCCGGCACCAGCTCATGCACTCGCGCCAGAGCCAGCGGCACAATGCCGGGCGGAAATGAACCGAGAATAACCGCCAGCAACGCCAGCGCCAGAAACGAGTGAGTCATTGCCAGCAACCCAAGGGCAATCGCCTGCACCACCAGCACCAGGCGAATGCCGGAACGTGCGCCAAGCTTATCGGCAAGAAAGCCATAACTCACCGGGCCGACAATTGCGCCCAAACCGTACATCACCCAGATCAGCGCGCCGATATGTGCCCCGGCGCCGAGTCCACGTGCCACGTAATCCACCAGAAACACCATGGCCGGCACCAGGCCAGCGGCCATGAAGGCGTATTGGGCGAACAGCAAATACACACCGCGCGGTGTCGGTTCTGCGGACACCGTTTCTTGCGCAACGACCGGGTGCAGGAAATCAGCCGGCCAGCCAAACCAGCTCAGCGCCGTCAGCACCAAGGCCAAAGCCCCCAGGCCCAGCCATGTCGCTTGCAAACCGAGGCTCAACAGCGGCGGCACCAGCGTCCCGGAACCGGCAATGCCAAGACCGATGCCGAGAAAGATCGCGCCACTGGCCAGCCCTTTACGCGCCGGCGGAACATGCGGCAGAACTGTCGCGGCTACCAGCACCATGATCGCACCGCCGGCAATCCCCGACAGCAGTCGCCAGCCGAAGAACCAGCTCACCGACAACGGAAACGCGCAGGCAAAAAATGCCGCCGTGACCACCAGCATCATCAATCGCAAGGCATTTTTATTGCCGAGCTGGCGCGCTGTCGGCCGGCCGAGCAGAGCGCCGATCAGGTAGCCCACCAGATTGGCCGCACCGAGGTAAACCACATCGTTGGCGCTGAACCACTGCGCCTCAATCAGCGAAGGGATCAATGGGGTGTAAGCGAAACGCGCCAGCCCGATGCTGACCAGGCTGGCGCAGAGGCCGGCGAAAATCGGCAGCCAGATACCGGTGGAGGTTGAAGTGCGCATGATAGCGATCTCGCGGAAGGTTTATGGCGTTCAGCATATCGGCTATTGTTGCTGCGTTAATGCAGCGATTTAGCGTTGCTGCGATGCGAATTTGCATCACTTGGAGGCAGCATGAATTGGGATGACGCACGGGTATTTCTGGCCGTTTGCCGCGAGTCGACGCTACGTGGCGCTGCACGGGTTTTGGGGGTGGATCAGGCCACTGTCGGGCGACGGATCACGGCGCTGGAAAAGTCCCTGAGCGCTACGTTGTTCCTGCGCACCTCCGACGGCTACGCGTTGACCGCTGTCGGTGAGGCGGCGCTCAGGAGTGTGGAGAAAATGGAGCATTCGGCACTGGAGCTGGAGCGGCAGATTCAGGGCCTGGATGATCGCCTGACCGGCACGGTGCGCGTCAGTACCACGGATTCGCTGGCGATCGACTTTCTGATCCCGGCCATCGCCCGTTTGCACGAGCAGCACCCGGACGTACGAGTGCAACTGGACGCGTCCACGCAGATCCTCAGCCTGGCCAAGCGCGAGGCGGATATCGCGGTGCGCAACACCCGGCCGGACAATCCTGATCTGATCGCTCGGCGAATCGCCCGATGGCCGGTGGGCCTGTTCGCCTCTCAGGCCTATATAGACGCCAATGGCGTGCCGCAACCGGACACAGCGTTTGAGGGGCATGATCTGGTGGTCTATCAACCGTATCTGCAAAGCAAAAAGGACCTGACCCTGGTGTCGGAGCCGCTAAGTCGCGGTCGCATCGTCGCCAGCCTCAGTTCCAGTTTGCTCGTCCGCCGGTCAATTGCCGCAGGGTTGGGTGTAGGAGAAATCCCGGTGTACATGGGCGAGCGCGATGGCCTGATCAGGCTCTGGCCGGAGCGCACTCGACCATTGCCGTACGAAGTGTGGTTGGTGACCCACGCGGACTTGCGGCATACCGCGCGGGTGCGGGCGGTGATTGAGCAGATTGTCGACGTGTTCGCGTCGGAGAATGACTAGGCAGACGTTCTTTTGGCAGGGCTACAAGCTCTGACGAAACGGCCTACATCAGAGGCAGAATCTCCCGGCTTGTGAGGCGGTTGGATGGGGCCTATTGTTTCGTCATGTCGGTGAGGGGCGCAGGGCTCGCACTGATGTTGATACCAGGGACGGTATCGGTAAACCCAGGAAGGTGTCGAATTGAGAACCACGGAATTCAGTCAAAACCCAATCAGTGACCTTGCGAGCAAAGGTCGGAATACTCAAGCCATGAACGCTATCAGTCGTGAAGAATTCAATGCCAGGATAGAAACCATTGAGACCAGAATGGACGCTCGGTTCGAGGGTGTGTCGGAAAAAATCGAAGCTTATCTTTTGACTCAGGCGGAGAGAGACAAACGATACGATCTGATGTGGGACGGCGTACAACAAATCGCCGAAGACTCAAAAGAAGCCATCAAACATGCCTCGACAGTGAAGGCGCATTACTGGGCGACGACCGCCGTTCATTTTCTCGGAATGATCACCGTCGTCGTAGGGGCGCACTTTGCCAATCAAGCAGCGGTATTAACCACCTTGCAGACGACACTCGCCGCAATCCAGATCGGCAAGGATATAAGTGCACCAAGACCTGCTTCGCAACAAGCACCCGAATCACCACAATAGAAAACGGCCTTCAAAGAAGGCCGTTTTTCGTGAGCATTGAAACACCGCATCATGGCATTTCTGGCAACTCCTGCGGCCGCAAGTCGAACACCAGCACCTCGGCATCGACACCATTGCTCAAGGTCAGCAACTGTTCTTCGCGAACCCGTACGCCGTCACCTTCCTGCAAGGGCTGGCCATTGAGTTCAACACTGCCACGCGCCACATGCACGTAGGCATAACGGTTGGCTGGCAGCTCCAGCGTGGCAGTTTCTTTACCGTCGAACAGCCCGGCAAAGACTCGTGCGTCCTGACGCACTTTCAGCGAACCGCCGTTGCCGTCCGGCGAGATGATCAATTGCAGGCGACCGCGTTTTTTCTGTGCGCTGAAATGTTCCTGTTGATAACGCGGTTTGGCACCGCTGACTTCCGGCACGATCCAGATCTGCAGGAAATGCACCGGTTTGGTCGCCGAATGGTTGAACTCGCTGTGCGCTACGCCGCTGCCAGCACTCATCAGTTGCACATCGCCTGGGCGGATCACCGAACCGGTACCCAAGGTGTCTTTGTGTTCCAGTGCGCCTTCCAGCACGTAGGAAAAGATCTCCATGTCGCGATGCGGGTGTTGGCCGAAGCCTTTGCCGGCAGCGACGCGGTCATCGTTAATCACCAGCAGATCGGAAAAACCCTGCTCACGCGGGTCACGGTAGCTGGCAAAGGAAAAGGTGTGAAAGGACTTCAACCAGCCATGATTGGCGAGGCCACGATCGGAGGCTTTGCGAAGGGTCAGCATGATGAAATCTCCTTGCGGGACGTGAATTCGTCCGAGTGAGGAGAAGGTTACTGTTTACTGTACTGCGCAATAAGTAGATGAAAATTGAAAGACTGTCCCTGTCAGGTTGACAGTTTTGCGATAGCCTTCACACAAAACTTTTGCGCTCAAACGGCTACAGTTGGCCATAATGTCTGGTCCGTATCATGTCTCTCTGATTGAAGTGATGTCTTCCCATGAAAACCGTGGCAATGGTGCTGTTTCCCGACTTTCTTCTGCTCGACATGGCCGGGCCATTGGAGGTTTTTTCGGTTGCCAATCGCTACCTGAAACCCGATGCGCATTATCAATTGATCACCCTTGGCACCGAAGAGGGCCCGCTGCGGGCCTCCAATGGTGTGATGGTGCAGGCCGACCGGATCATTGGCGACGACACCGAGCGTTATGATTTGCTGCTGGTGCCGGGAGGCCCCGGTGCCTACAACCAGCAGTTCCCGTCGTTGTTTGCCTGGCTCAAAGACGCAGTCCGGCGCGTCGAGTACTTCGGATCTATCTGCACTGGTGCTTTTGTCCTGGGGCACGCCGGTTTGCTTGACGGTTACCGTGTAACCACGCACTGGAACTACACCGAGCGCCTGATCAAGGGGTTCCCGAAAGCCCATGTCACGACTGATCAGATCTATGTCGAGGATCGCAACCTGATCACCTCGGGAGGCGTTACGGCGGGGATCGATATGGCGCTGGCTGTGATCGCCCGCGATCACGGCAAGAAGCTCGCGCAGGATGTGGCCAAAGTCCTGCTGGTGGTGATGAAACGCCAGGGCGGGCAGGCGCAGTTCAGCCCGTTGATGGCTGCCGTGGCACCGCAGGAAACGCCGATTACCCGCGCGCAGAGTTACGTGCTGGAACACCTCGACGAAGCCTTCACGGTCGAGCGCATGGCGGCGATTGCCAATATGAGCGCGCGGCACTTCGCGCGGGTGTTCACCCGCGACATCAACATGACGCCGATGGAGTTTCTGCAAAGTGCGCGCATCGACTGCGCACGAAACTTGCTGGAAACCAGCGATCTGCCTCTTAAAACCGTGGCTTACAAAAGTGGTTTCGGCAGTGTGCGGCACATGCGTTCGCTGTTCGCTGAAAAGCTCGGCCTGACGCCCGCGCAATACCGCGAACAGTTCAGCTAGAGCGCTGTTGTCCGTCTGGCGCACCCGTATGTCCGAATTGAGTCTCGTGTAGCGGTTGTCGCGTCATCTGAGGCTGCCAAGATAGTTGGCATGGATAGCCTCATCGATTTGAACACGGCGTCGGTGCTGCATTTCGGCCCCTTCGCCTTCCACCTGCGCCAACGGCTGATACTCGACGGAGATCGGCCTTTACGCATGGGCGGTCGTGCGCTGGACATTTTGCAGGTGCTGGTCGAGCGTGCCGGGCGAGTGGTCAGGAAGGAGCAATTGATTGCCCTGGTTTGGCCAACGTCGGTGGTCGAGGAGATCAACCTGCGCGTGCACATCGCCGCGCTCAGGCGCGCCTTGGGTGACGGCGAAAACGGTCAGCGCTACATCGTTAACGTGCCGCAATGCGGTTACAGTTTTATCGCCCCGGTGCGTTGCGACAGCGTCGCGCAAGTGGTCTTTGAGGGGCTGCGAACGCCCGAGCATAATCTGCCGGCGCGACTGACCCCGGTCGCCGGGCGCGACTCGCTGGTCGGCGGGCTGGTGCGGCAAATGCCGCTGTGTCGGCTGATGACCGTCACGGGGGCGGCTGGTGTGGGTAAATCCACTGTCGCGTTGCGGGTCGCGGAACTGCTGTTGCAGTACTACAGAGACGGCGTGTGGCAGATCGATCTGAGCTTGATCGACGACGACACACCGCTGCTCGATCAGGTGCTACGCACTCTTGAAAGCGATTTGCCCGGACTGTCCACTCGCCATGCGTTGCTGCTGCTGGATAACTGTGACCACCGTCTCGGCGCTTGCCGGGCAGCAGTTGAAACGTTGCTCGAGGCCGCTCCCCGCCTGTCGGTTCTCGCCACCAGCCGCGAGGCCTTGCAGGTCGGTCTGGAAACCCTTCAGGGCGTGCCACCGCTGACCCTGCCGAAACGTTCCGCAGGCGATTGCATCACTGAAGCCATGGGCCATTCTGCGGTGCAGTTATTTGTCAGCCGCGCTCGCGCACGACAGCATGATTTCTGCTTGCGTGAACAGGATGTCAAAGCCGTCCTGGAGATCTGTCGCCAACTCGACGGTTTGCCGCTGGCGATCGAACTGGCGGCGGCGCAGATCGATGCCTTGGCATTGGTCGGCTTACAGGCGCAAATGAGCAATGGTCTGCAAGTGCTCAGCCATGGCCGGCGCACCGCGGTACCGCGGCATCAATCGATGCAGGCGGCACTCGACTGGAGCTATCAACGCTTGAGCGAGCAGGAACAACGCGCGCTACAGCGGTTATCGGTGTTCAAAATGGCGTTTACCCTGGAGGCGGCGCTGGCGGTGATCAGTTGCCCGCAACTCGCGTCGTCGCGGCTTGCCGCGATCATTGAAGGCCTGGCGTGCAAGTCATTGCTGGTGGCGGAGCGGGGCGGCAGCACAGGCCGATACCGAATGCTCCACACCACTCGCTGCTATGCGCGCAAGCAACTGGAGCGTTGCGGTGAAGGGATTGATCTTGAGCGCCGGCATACGCTCTATATCAACCGGATACGCCGGGCCTCAGGCGTGCCTGTGCTCGCGTAAATCGTCGATCAGCAGGCGCACCTTGCGCAAATCCGGGGTCGCGTAGCCCTCGGTGAAGCGCTGATAAATCGGCGTGAGCAAATCCAGCGCCTCTTGGCTGCGCGATTGGCGCTGCCAGAGTTGCGCCAGTGAGGTGGCACTGCGCAGTTCCCAGGCGAGCGCACCTTGGCTGCGGGCGATGGTCAGCGATTGTTGCAGGAGTGCTTCGGCTTCCTTGAGGGTCTCTTCGCGAGCAAGCTCGCTCTCACATGGGTTCCGAGTACACCCAAAATCCCTGTGGGAGCGAGCTTGCTCGCGAAGGGCCCCGTCCAGGCAATCCGGATCGTCTTTCAATAACGCAGCAGCCCGAGCCCGCAAAATCTCCGCCGTGCTCCATCCCGCATCACCACTCAGCGCTCGCTCAAACAGTGCGTCATCCACAAAGCGGTCATCCAGCGTCACCATGATTTCCCGAATCAGCCCACTGCTGTTCTTCGGCACGGGCGTGCTGGTTTGCGTGTCGATCACCTGCGCGTAATGTCGCGCCCACGTGTTGAACAGCAGCACCGAATGCTTCTGCGATTGTTCCAGCAGCAGTTGCAACAGCGCCCGGGCGTTCTGCTGATCGCCGTTGTAATGAGCGATCAGGCAACTGGCCAGTGCCAGGGTGTAACAAATCGAGGTGCCATGGTCGATCTGCACGGCAATATCCAGGGCCAGTCGCGCCGAATGCCACGCTTGCTCCGGCAATCCCTGCATCCATAGCACCCGCGCCAGCACCGTCAGCGACGCGACGCTCTGGTCGTATTGCACGCCAAAACCGTGGGTGAAGCGGTTGACGTGGCCGCTGTGTGCCATGCGCTGCAGCACCTGCTCGGCATGAATGCGCGCCTGCGGCTGGTCGCCGGCATAGTGCAGGGCCAGCACGCGTAAACGGTGGGTGCTCAATGACAGCAGTGGGTCGCCGTGCACGCCGAGGCGATCGAAGTGCTCACTCTGCGCCAGCGCCATGCGGTAGTGCCCGCAACTGAGGTTGACCGCCATGTGTCCGGACACCGCGCGCAATTGCCCGGCGACGTCGTCGTGCTCAAGGGCCAACTGGCGAGCCTCGACGAACGCCTGGATGGTTTCCGGGGTGCCTCCCCACGTGTGATAACAGGCACTGCCGAGGGCCAGTTTCAGGGAGATTTTCAGACGCGGGCAGGGGGCACCGAGTTCATCGAGCAGGCTCAGCGCCCGCCGCACATAGCCGCCATACTCCTTGAGCAGCGACAACTCTTGCCACAGGGGCGCCGACGCTGCTGTCAGGCGAATCCCCAGACTATCCGGGCTGACACCGTTCAGGCTCCAGTCCAGTGCCGCGCGCAGGTCTTCCAGCCCTCGGGCGTAACGCTCGATCCACAAAGCCGTCGGTGTCATTTCCCAATCGCTTTGCGCCTGTTGCATCAATGCCAGGCAGCGTTCGGCATGGCGTTCGCGGGTTTCTTCGCATTCGGCGGCGTGCTCGAGTTTTTCCAGTGCATAGCGGCGGGTCGTGTCGAGCAGACGATAGAACACCTCTTCGTCACCGACTTCGACGCTGAGCAGGGATTTCGCCACCAGTTGGGTGATCGATACACACACCACACCGGGATCGATCTGTTGGCCGACGATGACGGCCGCCGCCGACTCCAGGGTAAACCCTCCGCAAAACACGCTCAGACGACGCAGGCAGGTTTGTTCGCACCGGTCGAGCAGGTTGAAGCTCCAGTCCAGCGTGGCGCGCAGGGTGAGATGGCGCTCAAGACTGCTTTGATTACCCGCTGCCAGCGGTGGCAAACGGCCCTGTAGCTGGCTCAGCAAACCTTCCAGGCCCAGTTCGGCGACCTGCGCTGCCGCCAGCTCCAGCGCCAGAGGAATACCGTCGAGTCGGTGGCAGATTTCGATTGCTTGCGGCAACTGCGCATCGCTCAGTTCAAAGCTTTCCTGCGCGGCCGTGGCCCGTTCGATGAACAGTTGCAGCGCCGAATAATCCAGCGCTTGCTGACGATTCAATGTCGCGTTCATCAATGGGTATTCGAGCGAATCGAGACGCTGCACGAATTCGCCTTCCGCCCGCAGGCTCTCGCGGCTGGTGGCGAGGATATGCACCTTCGGCGCGCCGCGCAGAATGCTTTCGCTGAGCATCGCGACGGCATCGATCAGGTGTTCGCAGTTGTCGAGCAATAACAGCATCTGTCGCTGTTGCAGGCCATTGACCAGCGCCGCCAGCGGATCGCCTTCGGGGAGTGCCAGATCGAGCAGGGCGGCCAGGTGTGAGCAAATCAGCCGCGGATCGTTGAGCGGTGCCAGGTCCACCAGCCGAATACCGTCGCGGTAATGCCCGATCAACTGCTCGGCCACGCGCAAGGCCACCGTGGTCTTGCCGATCCCGCCGGGGCCGACCAGGGTGATGCAGCGTTGGCGCGGCAACTGCGTCATCAAGCTGTCGACCAGCGCTTGGCGGCCGAGCATCCGCGTGCGCCGCAAGGGCAAATTGTGCCGACCGCCAGCATCGCCCACTGGACGCTCCTCCATGGATTGCGGTAGAACCGGGGCGACGAAACTGTAACCGCGTTGCGCCACGGTGATGATGTAACGCTGGCCGGCCTGACCGTCACCGAGGGCTTTGCGCAGTGCCGCCATGTGCACCCGCAGGTTGATGTCCTCGACCACGCTGTCCGGCCAGACCCCGGCCATCAGTTGCTGCTTGCTCACCACTTCGCCGGCATGGGCCAGCAGAATCAGGAGGATGTCCATCGCCCGTCGGCCCAGGCGCAACGGCTGCTCGCCTTCGAGCACCAAGCGTTGGCCGGGATGAATCCGATAGGGGCCAAAACCGAGGGCCTGATTCGGGGAAAGACTCAACAGCTCACTCCTGCGGTGCTGCGGCGGACAGAGCGGAGTAGGGCCGGGCGCGTGCGCAGGCCTTCTATTCCGGGGTGTCCCGGCATAATCCTCAGGTTTGAGCGTCAGTGCAACGGGTGCCGCGATCAAAACATGGCGGGTTGTGAACGCTGGGCTTTGGGTTCACGCATGATCTGGCAGCGCCAGGCAAACGGATTAATGCCCTCGCTGCGGGTAAACATATGGCAGAAATGCGCCTGATCGCAGAACCCGCATTCCAGGCTGATTTGCGTCAGGCTCAGGTCGGTGTGCTGGATCAGCAGCTTGGCTCGCGCGAGACGCTGGGTGCGAATCCAGTCCTGCGGCGACACCCCGGTGCTGCATTTGAATGCGCGGGAAAAATGGCTGCGTGACAGTGAACAGGCGCGGGCCAGTTCGGTGACTTCCAGGCTTTCGCCGAGGCGTTCGAGGATCAGTTGTTTGACCTGTCGTTCGCGTTGCGGACTGAGTCCGCCGACCCCGGTCTTGCGTGGTTCGTTGGCAGGGGCAAGGGCGACGCTGTGCTGTAAGTGAGCCATGGCCAAAGTCCGTGTTGATGGGGAATGCACGGTCGGCGCATCCCCTCAGGTCAAAAAAACAACGCTGCGCAGAGGATTTCATTGTTGGCCGAGGGCGGGAGGCTGACGAGTTAATCGTTGTTAATTCCAGCGCATTGGCCTGAACTCAGCACATCCCTGCAAGTCTGCGCCCCGCGGTTTGCGGCACGATGACTGCAAGCGTGGCGAACCGAGGGGGCGCCGCAATCGGCAGGTCCAAGGGGAATCAAATGAAAGGCATTTTCAAAGCGGCGGCGCTGACGTTTGCGCTGGCCACTTCCAGCGCGATGGCGCAGGCACCACAGCAGGGCACTCAGGCGCCGGGCTATTTCCGCCTGGCCGTGGGGGATTACGAGGTCACCGCGTTGTTCGATGGCTACAACGACCTGTCGCCCAAGCTGTTGCAGGGCATGAGTCAGAGTCAGATCCGCGCACTGCTGGCACGCCGTTCGATTGAAACCCCGGGTGTCCAGACGGCGTTCAATGCCTTTCTGGTCAACACCGGCAAGCAACTGATTCTGGTCGACAGTGGTGCCGGGCAATGCATCGGCGCCACCGCCGGGCAGCTCGTGGCGAATATGCAGGCCGCCGGCTACCAGCCAGAGCAGGTCGATACGATTTTGCTGACGCACCTGCACCTTGATCATGTCTGTGGTCTGGTCGATGCCCAGAAACAACCGTTGTTCAGCCATGCCACGGTGTATGCCGCCAAGGCTGAAGCGGATTACTGGCTCGATCCGGCCGCGCTGGCCAAAGCTCCGGCCGGCGCCCGAGAGTTTTTCAAGATTGCCCAGGACTCAACCGCGCCCTACGTCGCCGCCGGGCGTTTCAAGACCTTCGCCGCGGGCCAGTCGCCGTTGCCGGGGTTAGTCGAAGCGACACTGGAAGCCGGACATACGCCGGGCAGCACCACCTACCGTTTCACCTCGCAGACTCAGAGCATCGTCTTCATGGGGGATCTGGTGCATAACCTGGCAGTGCAGTTTGAGCATCCGGAAGTGTCGATCGGCTTTGACGTCAACAGTGCGCAAGCGATCAATGCGCGTCAGGCAGTCTTCAGTGCGGCGGTCGCCAGCAAGACGTGGGTGACGGCGGCGCACCTGCCGTTCCCGGGCATCGGTCACATCACCGCGCAGGGCAAACATTTTCAGTGGGTGCCCGTGGAATACGGTCCGTATAAGCGCGCGGCCAAGGTGCCGTTAATCGAGTAAAGTGCGCAGCGCCCACCCGCAAAAGCAGCTGACACCGAAAAGGAAAACATGCCCATGAACCGTAACGATCTGCGTCGCGTCGACATGAACCTGCTGGTGATTTTCGAAGCGCTGATGTTCGAAAAGAACCTGACCCGCGTTGCCGAAAAGCTGTTCATGGGGCAACCGGCCGTCAGCGCGGCGTTGGGGCGTTTGCGTGATCTGTTCGACGATCCGTTACTGCTGCGCAACGGTCGCGGCATGGAGCCGACCGCGCGGGCGCTAGCGATTCTCAAAGAGCTGCAACCGGCGATGGACGTCATCTCTGGCGCGGTCAGCCGGGCCAAGGAGTTCGAGCCGGCGAGCAGTTGCGACGTGTTTCGCATCGGCCTGTCGGACGACGCCGAATTTGGCCTGTTTCCACCGTTGTTGCGTCAGCTTCAGCAAGAGGCGCCGGGGATTGTCGTGGTCGTGCGCCGCGCCAATTACTTGTTGATGCCGGCACTGTTGGCCTCTGGGGAAATCTCAGTGGGCGTCAGCTACACCACCGATCTGCCGGCCAACGCCAAGCGCAAGACATTGCGCGACATTCCCTGCAAAGTCCTGCGCGGCGACGACCGTCCCGGGCCGCTGACCCTCGACGAATACTGCGAGCGCCCGCACGCGATGGTGTCGTTCTCCGGCGACCTGAGCGGCAATATCGACATGGACCTGGCCAAGGTCGGTCGTACCCGCCGCGTGGTGTTGGGCGTGCCGCAATTCAGCGGCCTGCGCGCCTTGCTCGCCGGCACCGAGATGATCGCCACCGTGCCGGATTACGCCGCCTGCGCGTTGGTTGAAGGGTGTGCGCTGCGCGCCGAAGATCCACCGTTCCCGATTGATGCGGCGCAATTGTCGATGGCCTGGAGCGGGGTGCATGACAACGATCCGGCGGAGAAATGGCTGCGCTCGCGGATCAGTCAGTTCATGGCGGCGCCGCTGAATATCCCGGCTAGCTGAATCCCTACGCCAATCTCAAATACAGCACTGATCCCTGTGGGAGCGAGCTTGCTCGCGAAGGCGTCGTATCAGTCGATAAATATTTCGAATGACACACCGCTTTCGCGAGCAAGCTCGCTCCCACATTGGGACGGCGTGATCCCTGAGTTGTTGGTGGTTTAAACATCGCCGTTTAAGCAACACCATCAGACACTCTTTCAGGCTACGCAACCTTGCGCCTTTGCCTACAGCTACGCCAGAATCCGCCGGCTTGTGCGCTTGCGGTCGGGTCTCTATCGTTTGGTGGTCGCTGAAAACTCAGCGATCGGGTTTAGCGACTCGGACCAAAAAAAGTGCATCAGCGCTCCATACTTCGTAGCAGGCTATCGTCTGCACTTCGCTATGGCGGCTGTATGCGGGAGACCTTCGGGTCTACCGGGTTGCCTTTTTACCGGTTCGCTAACCTGCATACGGTCGCCACCTCGACCACTACCTCCTTCCACCCGGCTCCACGCCACCGCCACGCAGAACTCGCGGAACCGCCGACACCAAAGCCGAAGAACTGCTGACCGACGCCAGCGAAACACTTGCATCGGCCAAAACCATCGCCCAGGACGTCGCCCACCTGTTGCCCGCGCCGCAGCGTCGGGCGTTGTTGGGGATTGCGCAGTTGATCATGCTCGGTGAACTGGCGGTGAATCGGGTGCTGGATAACCTCGAACCACCGGCCTGAACCCATTCCCTGTGGGAGCGAGCTTGCTCGCGAAGGCGTCGGGTCAGTTATAAATACTTTGAATGGCACGCCGCTTTCGCGAGCAAGCTCGCTCCCACAGGGATTTGCGGTGCTCCAAGAATTTTGGAATGTCGCAGAACTGAGCACATCTATCCAATTTCCTCCCGACCATCATTGGCATGATTCCAGTCAATGACATTTCAAGGGTCGGGTCATGAATGCCTCAACAGATGAACAGGCACGCGACATCGGTTTGCTGTTCCTGCGCGTCAGCGGCGGGTTGTTTCTGCTCTGGGTCCACGGCTTGCCCAAGCTGCTCGACTTCACTGCGCAACTGCAACTGATCGAAGACCCGTTCCACCTCGGATCTCACCTCACGTTGATTCTGGCGATCTTCGCCGAAGTCCTCTGTCCACTACTGATCGTCGCCGGGGTGCTGGCGCGATTGGCGTGCTTGCCTATTCTCTTTGTGCTGCTGGTGGCACTGCTGGTCGTGCATCCGCAATGGAGTGTGGCCGAAGGGCAGTTCGGCTGGTT
Organism: Pseudomonas sp. P4_D7; assembly: GCF_056401755.1. Lineage (NCBI taxonomy): Bacteria > Pseudomonadati > Pseudomonadota > Gammaproteobacteria > Pseudomonadales > Pseudomonadaceae > Pseudomonas > Pseudomonas sp. P4_D7. The sequence goes on from NZ_JBFUIR010000029.1 coordinate 20,826, forward strand.
GCTGTTGATCCTGTTTACCACTGTGTTGATCGCCGGGCCGGGACGGCTGGTGATTCCTGTTCGTTTGCCCGGAGTGCTGCGTTATGCCTGAAGTCCTCGATCCACAAACGCCGGGGGCCGATGAGACGGTCACGCTGATCATCAAGCACCGGGTCAAGGCCGGTTTCGAGTCAGCGTATGAGGCCTGGCTGCGCAATATCGTCCGCGTCGCGAGCCAGCGTGAAGGCCATTTGGGCGTGGACGTGGTGCGCGGCAAGCGCGGGCGTCTCGATTTCTACACTTGCGTGCTGCGTTTCAGCTCCACTGAAGCGATGCAGGGGTGGCTGGAGTCGCCGCAGCGTCAGGCACTGGTCGCCGAAGCGGCGCCGATGCTGGCTGACGGCGATCAGACTGAAGTCGCGCCGATCAAGGAGTTCTGGTTTACACCACTGGCCGATGCCGCTTCGCCGCCGCCGCGCTGGAAGCAAGCGGTCGTCACGCTGCTGGTGATTCTGCCGCACACCTTGCTCGTGCCGCTGATCTGGGGACCGCTGCTGGCGCTGCATCCGATTCTTTCCAACTACGTGGTGGCCACGTTCCTGATCACCCTGACCATCGTTCTGTCGGTGGTGTACGTGGTGATGCCGCCGGTAACCCGTTTGTTTACGCCGTGGCTCGAAGCCAGCCAAGCCCATGAACACCTCGATTCCCAAGAGACCTCGCCACGCTGAGCGCGCGGGGTTTGCTCCTTTTCACTTTGCTTGAGGAACTGCGATGAGCGCCGATCTGATTTTATTCAATGGCCAGTTTCATACCGTAGACCGCACCAAACCGCTGGCCAGTGCCGTGGCCATCACCGACGGCCGCTTCGTGGTCGTTGGCAACGACAACCAGGCCATGGCCTTGCGCGGGCCGAACACGCAAGTGGTCGATATGCATGGCCGCTGCGTTATTCCGGGTCTCAACGACTCGCACTTGCACTTGATCCGTGGCGGTTTGAACTACAACCTCGAACTGCGCTGGGAAGGCGTGCCGTCGCTGGCCGACGCGCTGCGCATGCTCAAGGATCAGGCCGATCGCACACCGACGCCACAATGGGTGCGCGTGGTCGGTGGCTGGAATGAATTCCAGTTTGCTGAAAAACGCATGCCGACCCTCGAAGAAATCAACCAGGCCGCGCCGGACACACCAGTGTTCATCCTGCACCTGTATGACCGTGCGCTACTCAATCGCGCCGCCCTGCGCGTGGCCGGCTACACCCGCGATACGCCGAACCCGCCGGGTGGCGAGATCGTTCGCGATGCCAACGGCAACCCGACCGGCATGCTGGTCGCGCGGCCTAACGCGATGATCCTCTACTCGACGCTGGCCAAGGGGCCGAAGCTGCCGCTGGAATATCAGGTCAACTCGACCCGCCAGTTCATGCGCGAACTCAATCGCCTCGGCCTGACCAGTGCGATCGATGCCGGCGGTGGTTTCCAGAACTACCCGGACGATTATCAGGTGATCGAGCAACTGGCCAAAGACGACCAGTTGACCGTGCGCATCGCCTACAACCTGTTCACCCAGAAACCGAAAGAAGAGCTGAGCGATTTCCAGAACTGGACCGGCAGCGTCAAGTTGCATCAGGGCGATGACTTCCTGCGCCACAACGGCGCCGGGGAAATGCTGGTGTTCTCGGCAGCCGATTTCGAAGACTTCCTCGAACCGCGCCCGGACCTGCCGCAGACAATGGAGGAGGAGTTGGAGCCGGTGGTGCGCCACTTGGTCGAACAGCGCTGGCCGTTCCGTTTGCACGCGACCTACAACGAGTCGATCAGCCGCATGCTCGACGTGTTCGAGAAGGTCAATCGCGACATTCCGTTCAACGGTCTGCCGTGGTTCTTCGACCACGCTGAAACCATCACCCCGCAAAACATCGAACGGGTGAAAGCACTGGGCGGCGGCATTGCGATTCAGGATCGCATGGCGTTCCAGGGCGAATACTTTGTCGACCGCTACGGCAAGCAAGCCGCCGAAGCGACGCCACCGATCAAGCGCATGCTCGCCGAAGGCGTACCGGTCGGCGCCGGCACCGACGCCACGCGGGTGTCCAGCTACAACCCGTGGACTTCGCTGTACTGGATGGTCAGCGGTCGCACCGTCGGCGGTCTGGCCTTGTACGAAGAAGGTTTGCCGCGCGCCACCGCGCTGGAACTGTTCACCCACGGCAGCGCCTGGTTCTCCTCGGAGCAGGGCAAGAAGGGCCAGATCAAGGTCGGCCAACTGGCGGATCTGGCGGCGCTGAGCGCGGACTTCTTCCATGTCGAGGAAGAAGCAATCAAGTGGATCGAATCGGTCATGACCGTGGTCGGCGGCAAGATTGTCTACGCGGCCGGCGACTTCGAAGACCTCGGCCCGCGCTCGATTCCAGTGCTGCCGGACTGGTCGCCGGTGGTCAAAGTCCCGGGCCACTGGCGGCCAAATTCGCCATTACAGGCGCAGGTTCACCAGTGCAGCGGGCCGTGTGCAGTGCACACCCACAGCCATGAAAAGGCGCGGATGTCGAACGCACCGGTCAGCGACTTCGCCGGTTTCTGGGGCGCGTTCGGCTGTTCCTGCTTCGCTTTCTGATTTCCCCTGAAGCGCCGGCCATCCGGTCGGCGCTTCATGCTTCATCCATCCGTCCATCAGGAGTTTTCCCATGAGCGTTCCTTACACACGTCTGAACAAAGATGATGCGGTTGTATTGCTGGTCGATCACCAGACCGGTCTGATCTCGCTGGTCCAGGATTTCACTCCGAACGAATTCAAAAACAACGTGCTGGCGCTGGGCGACATCGCCAAGTTCTTCAAGCTGCCGACCATCCTCACCACCAGTTTCGATGCCGGCCCGAACGGCCCGATCGTGCCTGAGCTGCGCGAGCAGTTCCCGGATGCGCCGTTCATTCAGCGCCCAGGGCAGATCAATGCGTGGGACAACGAAGATTTCGTCAAAGCGATCAAGGCCACCGGTCGCAAGCAACTGATCATCGCCGGTGTGGTGACTGACGTTTGCGTAGCGTTCCCGACCTTGTCAGCGATTGCTGAAGGCTATGAAGTGTTTGTCGTGACTGACTCTTCCGGCACCTTCAACACCACCGTGCAACAAGCGGCGTGGGCGCGTATGTCGGCAGCGGGTGCCCACCTGCTGAACTGGTTCTCGGTGGCGTGCGAGCTGCAGGGTGACTGGCGCAACGACATGGAAGGTTTGGCGCATTTGCTCTCGGAGCGTCTGCCTAACTATCGCAATTTGATCAACAGCTATACCAAGTTCACGGCCAAGTAATCGGCTGATCTTGAAGAACCCCTCATCGGAACGCCGCCCGCCTAACCCTCTCCCGGAGGGAGAGGGGACTGACCGAGGGGTTCTTTCGAGGTACGCCGACGTGCGACACCGAGCCGAACTCAGGTCTTGGAATGCCCGGAGATCGACTCCTTTCGTGGTACGTCGACCTGCAATACCGAGTCGAACTTCAATCTTGAAATACATGGAGATCGGCTCCCTTTCCCCCTCGCCCCCTTGGGGGCGGTCCGACGTTTCGGGAGGGTTGGGGTGAGGGGGAGGCTTTTGATCTTGATCTTGATCTTGATCTTGCCGCTTCAACGCTTCTGCAACCAACCGAGAAAACCACCTTTCCTCACCGCCACCGGTTTAGCCATCAACGCGAGGCGACTGTTCTGCTGACGCACCGCCTGCAATTTATTCAACGCCTGACCCACCTCCGTGCGGTGCTCCATGCACTGACGGGTGAGGCTCTTGTCGAGTCGATAAATGATGCTCGACGTCAACGCCGTGAACGTCGCCTGCGACGGCGTATCGTCGAGAATGCTCTGTTCACCCATGACCTCACTCGGCCCCATCCGCCCAGCCTCGACCTGGCTGTCGCCGTCCGGCACCGTCGCACTGACCACCCCGGTGGCAATCACGAACAGACTGTCCGGAACCTCGTCCAGATCCAGCACCACCTGGCCCGCCGTGTACTGCTGGGCAATCATCGATTCCGCCAGACGATCGCGCTCATCACTGCTCAGCGAGCGGAAGATTTTCACTTCATCGAGCAACGCACGGGCGCGGGTCGAGGGTTCGATCACGCCATCCGGATGCCGCGAAATCCCTGCCGCTTCCAGATGCCGGTGGGCGAGGTCGAACAGTTGATTGCGTACTTCGCTTTTCTTGCCGAGCTCGGCGATGAACCCGCTGGCGACGTACTCCGACATGGTTTCGCCGGCCTCTTTCAGCACGGCTTTCGGCGCTGGCGTCAGCAACAGCGAACTGCTGCCCTGCAAAGTGCGATCAAGCGCATCGAGTACCCGCCGCGGGCGGATGTGATTCGGCACCTGAATGCTGATCGACACGCCATGCATGTTGTTCGGGCGGCTGAGATTGACGATCTTCGCCTTGGCCGCGACCGAGTTCGGCACCACCGCCATGGTCCCGGCGCTGGTCAGCAAGTGCGTGGCGCGCCAGTCGATGTCGAAGACCTTGCCTTCGACGCCGTCGATCACCACGAAATCATCCACCTGATACGGCTTGGTGGTGTTGAGCACGATCCCGGAAAACACATCGGCCAAGGTGCTTTGCAGCGCCAGACCGACAACGATGGCCACCACGCCCGAGGTTGCCAGCAGTCCTTTTACCGGCAATTCCAACACGTAACCGGCTGCGGCGACGGTGGCGACCAGAAACACCAGGGCGCCGATCACGTCCTGCAGCAAACGACCGCTGTGGCCGATGCGGCGCATCAGCGCCAGGCCGATGACTTCGGTCAGCACCCGCGCGGCGTACAGCCACCAGAGAATTCCCAGTGCCGTCGCACCCAGTTGCGCCACGCGGTCATCGGTGAATTGTGGTGCTTGCAACGGACTGACGCCGGCGTTGATCACCAGCGCCGTGAACGCCAGAAACAACACCAGGCGCACTCCGACTCTCGGGGCGCGATGGCTGAAGGGCGAGAAGTGCCAGAGCACCGCGTCGAGCAGCAGCAGGGCAGCGCTCCAGGACAGCAGGTGAGTGTAGAAAAAGGTCATGGCCGGTGCTCCGCAGTGTCTGCCAATAAAAAGATCGCAGCCTGCGGCAGCGCCTACAGAAGAACGTATTCCAATGTAGGCGCTGCCGCAGGCTGCAATCTTTTGCTGTTAAGGATTCAGATGAGTCTTCAGCTCAGCCGCCGCCTGACGCACCGCCGCTTTCACTTCCGGAATCTGACTCAGCGGATTGAGCAAACCAAAGTCATGAATCATCCCGTTGTAGCGCACCGAGGTCACCGCTACACCCGCCGCATCCAGGTGCCGCGCATAGCCTTCGCCTTCGTCACGCAGCACATCGAACTCGGCAGTCTGCACCAGTGCCGCAGGCAAGCCCTTGAGCTGTTCGGCGCTGGCATTCAGCGGCGAGGCATGGATCTGCGCACGCTCGGCCGGGTTGGTGGTGTAGTTGTCCCAGAACCACTGCATCATGCCTTTGGTGAGGAAGTGGCCCTCAGCAAATTGCTGGTACGAACCGTCGTCGAACTGCGCGTTGGTCACCGGCCACATCAGCAGTTGGAAGCGCAGCGCCGGGGCTTTCTGCTCCTTGGCCATCAACGCCACGACCGCCGCCATGTTGCCGCCGACGCTGTTGCCGGCCACGGCCAGGCGCTTACCGTCGACACCGATCTCCTTGCCGTGCTCAGCCACCCATTTCGTCGCGGCGTAGGCCTGGTTGATCGCGGTCGGGTACTGGGCTTCCGGCGACGGCGTGTAGTCGACGTACACCGCAACCGCGCCAGAACCCACCACCAAGTCACGAATCAAGCGTTGGTGGGTCGGGAAATCGCCGAGCACCCAGCCGCCACCGTGGAAGAACATGAACACCGGCAACTCGCCTTTGACTTTGGCCGGCCGCACCACTTTCAGGTTGAGGGTCTGGCCATCGACCTTGATCGCTTTGTCACTGACTTCAACACCGGACAAGTCCACCTTCACCGAAGCCTGCGCGCCGGTCAGCACCGCACGGGCGTCTTTCGGGCTCAGTTGCTCCAGCGGTTTGCCACCACCGGCGGCGAGGGCGTTGAGGAAGGCTTGGGTGTTGTGTTCGACACCGCTGGTTTCGGCGGCGAAAGCGTTGCCGATGGACAGGGCGAGGAGGGAAGCGGTGAGGGTTTTCTTGACGATGTTCATGGTGGAAATCCTTTTGAATGTTTTTGATTTTTTATGCCTGGGTTGCGGGCTGCTGTGGCGCTGGGCTTCAGGGCCTCAGCAACACCGTGAGCACAGATTAATGGGCTGCTCAAAAGTGAAAAAGCGGCTATAAAGCGTTTAACTGTCTACCAGAGAGTGACAATGAACCCGTTCGAAGACATGCGTATTTTTTGCCAGGTCATGGACTCCGGCAGCTTCACCTCTGCGGCCGATCAACTGGGCCTGTCCAAGCAGTTCGTCAGCCGACGCTTGATGCAGTTGGAAGAGCGTCTCGGCGTGCGGTTGTTGAACCGCTCGACTCGGCGTCTGGACGTGACGCCGCTGGGGCAGAGTTATTACGAGTCGGCGTTGCGCCTGTTGGGTGAAGTCGAGCAAGTGGAGCAGGGCATCGCCGGGCAAACCGCCGAACCACGCGGGACGATTCGCTTGAGCGCGCCGCTGTCGTTTGCCGTGGCACATCTGGGCTGTCTGCTGCCGCTGTTCTTGCAGCGCTATCGTGAGGTTACGGTAGAGGTCGATCTGAGTGATCGGCCGGTGGATTTGCTCGGTGAGGGCTACGATCTGGCGCTGCGCATTGGCGTGCTCGAAGACTCGACGCTGATTGCCCGGCGCATCGCGTCGATCGAACGCGTGTACTGCGCCAGCCCGGCATACCTCGCCGAGCGCGGCACACCGCTCAAGCCTGAAGACCTGCACAGCCATGACTGCCTGCCTTATGGCCATGGGCGTTCGGTGCAATGGCGCTTTAACGCGGGGCAGGGTAAGCCGTTGTTGGTGAATGTCACCGGGCGCATGCGCGTTAACAACGGCGAGTTGCTCAGGGATGCCGCAGTGCAGGGGATGGGCATTACCTATTTGCCGACGTTCATTGTCGGCGCGGCGCTGAAGGATGGCCGGTTGGTGCCGGTGCTGGATGACTTGCGCCCCGAGCCGCTGACGTTATCGGCGGTGTATCCGCAGCATCGTCAGGCCTCAAGGCCGGTGCAGGCGCTGGTCGAGTTTTTGCGTGAACGCCTGAACGAGAGCCACGTCGACCTCTGATTTATACGCAGATCAAACTGTAGGAGTGAGCCTGCTCGCGATGGCGGTGTGTCAGTTAAAACATCATTGGCTGACCCTCAGCATTCGCGAGCAAGCTCGCTCCCACATTTGATAAAGGTCGTCTGTGAAATCTGCGCACGCCACAAAACCCTGTAGAAGTGAGCCTGCTCGCGATAGCGTTCTGTCTGTCACAGTTTCAGTGTCTGAACAACCGCTATCCGAGCAGGCTCATTCCTACAATTGATGGTGTTTGTCTGTGAAATCTGCGCACGCCACAAAACCCTGTGGGAGCGAGCCTGCTCGCGAAAGCGTTTCGTCTGTCACAGCTTCAGTGTCTGAATGACCGCTATCGCGAGCAGGCTCACTCCTACAATTGATGGTGGTTGTCTGTGAAATCTGCGCACGCCACAAAACCCTGTGGGAGCGAGCTTGCTCGCGAAAGCGGTGTGTCAGTTAAAACATCATTGGCTGACCCTCAGCATTCGCGAGCAAGCTCGCTCCCACAGTTGATAAAGGTCGTCTGCGTAATCTGTAAACGCCGCAAAACCCTGTAGGAGTGAGCCTGCTCGCGATAGCGTTCTGTCTGTCACAGCTTCAGTGTTTGAATGACTGCTATCGCGAGCAGGCTCACTCCTACAATTGATGGTGGTTGTCTGCGTAATCTGCGTATGCCACAAAACCCTGTGGGAGCGAGCTTGCTCGCGAAAACGGTGTGTCAGGCAAAACATCATTGGCTGACCCACAGCATTCGCGAGCAGGCTCGCTCCCACAGGTTTTGCGGTGTGTCTAATGATCAGTTGGCGCGCTTGTCATCGCCCGGCTCGCCGCCGACATGTACGCCGCGATCATCGCCGGCTTCAGCCGCAGCGTGGACGCCACGATCATCACCGACTTCACCAGCGCGGTGGACCCCGTGGTCATCGCCGACTTCACCGGCGCGGTGGACGCCATGATCATCTCCCGCTTCAGCATGGGCGCCGTTGCGGCCGGATGAGGCGCTGTCGCCCGAGTGTCCCGAGCCGTGGTCGCTGCCGCTGTGGCCACTGTTGCCACCACTGCCACTGTTGCCGCCACCGCCGTGACTGCCTCCGCCGCCACTTCCGCCCCCACCATTTCCACCGCTGCCACCTCCACCGCTGCCACCACCGTTGCCACCGCCACCGCCCCCGCCCCCACCATTTCCGCCGCCGCCGCCGCCGCCGCCGCCGCCGCCGCCCCCTCCGCTACCGCCACCACTGCCTCCACCACCACTCCCACCATCCTTGGCATGAGCACTGGATACTCCGGACAAATTGTCCGGAATCAGCACCGTAGACGCTGACAGAACTGCGCCGATGGCCATTGCGAGCACGAGCTTTTGAATGTGCATATCGTTCTCCGTCTTTGTGGTTTTGTTGGGAACGTAAAAGTGCATTGTTGCAGGGACCGGACCCGTTCCCGGGGGTCAGTGAATACTCGAAGCCAGTTCGAAAATCGGGATGTACATCAGGATCACGATGACCCCGATCAGCAGGCCGATGAAGGTCATCAGCAGCGGCTCGAACAATTTAACGAACCACTCCAGCCAGCGGCTGATTTCCTCGTCGTAGAAGTCGGCGCTGCGTTCCATCATCTGCCCGAGGTTGCCGGACTGTTCGCCGGCGCGCAGTAGGCGCAGGGACACCGGTGTCACCAGGTGATTGAGCTCCAGCGCGGTGGACAATGACTGCCCCTCGCGCACCCGCTCGCAGGCCTGATCCAGGCGCACCCGCGAGGCCACGGTGAGCAAGCCACGCACCATGCTCATGGCGGTCACCAGCGGAATTCCGCCTTGCAGCAGAATCCCCAGCGAACGATAAAACCGCGCCAGCTCATACATGAAAATCCGTTGATGCACGGCTGGCAGTTTCTCCACCAGCCGATCCAGCCCACGGCGAAACGCCGGTTGCTTCTGCAGGACGGCGAGGGCAATGACCAGCGCCGCCAGCCCGCCAAAAAACTCAGCCTGATGCGCATGCAAAAACATGCCGCTGCTCATCAGCACCTGCGACAGCCACGGCAGGTTATTGCCCAAGCCTTCAAACACCAGACTGAAGCGTGGCACCACGTAACCCATCAAGAACAACACCACGCCACCACCGACGATCAGCAACAGCATTGGGTAGATCGAGGCACTGATGATCTTCTGCCGCACCTCGTCCATGCGCTGCCGGTAACTGACGTAACGGCCCAATGCATCGCCGACCGCGCCGGTCTTCTCGCTGGACTGTACCAGCGCCACGTACAACGGCGGGAACACCGCCGACAACTGGCCCAACGCCTGCGAGAAGGATTTGCCCTCATAAAGCAGGCGCACCAGCTCACTCAAGGTTTTCCGGGCAGCGGGGGCGGTTTCTTTTTCGGCGAGGCTTTCCAGCGCATCGATCAACGGTAGGCCGGCGTTGAGCAGGGTGGTCAATTCCTGGCTGAATAACACCAGGTTGAAGGTCTCGCGCTGGCGCAGTTTCAGTGAGCGCCAATGCTTGTCGGCGTGCGAGCTGAGCACACGCAAGCCCTGATCCTCGGCGATCCGCCGTGCGTCGCTGTCACCCGCCGCTTCGACGCTCAAGGACACCACGCCCGCCTTGCCGACCGCTTTCAAATGAAATCGCATGGGCCGCGCTCCGTTTACTGCCAGTTGGTCACTTCAGCGTTTTCACCTTCACCGCCGGGCTGGCCGTCCTTGCCCATCGAGAGCAAGTCGTACTCGCTGTTTTCGCCGGGATAGCGGTAGGTGTAATTACGTCCCCACGGATCCTGCGGGAGCTTTTTCTGCAGGTACGGGCCGGTCCATTTCGCTTCGTCACTCGGTGCAGTGACCAAGGCCTGCAAGCCCTGTTCGGTGGACGGGTAGTGGCCGACTTCCAGTCGATAGATATCCAGCGCTTTGCTCAGCCCTTCGATCTGCGCCTTGGCCACTTTCACTTCGGAGCGACCGAGTTGGGCGAAGTATTTCGGCGCGACGATCCCGGCCAACAGGCCGAGCACCACCAGCACCACGAGCAATTCGAGCAGGGTAAAACCGCGTTGGCCACGCGGACGAAATTGCAGCTTCATGATGACCTCCCGTAAGTGGCAGCCGTGTCGCCTGAAGGGCCTATGCAATTGCCATGCTCAGCCTCACTGAAAACCGGCTGATTGGCTGAAGCCCTTGTAAATCGGGCATTTCAAGAGTCGGCACAGTGCTTGCGTATGGCTCAAACGTGATCGGCCATTGGGGCATTTCCCCCAATTTATCGGGGTCGATCCGGGGAGGCCCGACATGAAATTTCTCGCCAGCGGATTGCTCGGATGTGTGCTGCTCAGCGGCGCCGCGCAAGCCGACGTATTCATCTCCGTGGACGCCAAGGGCAGCTATGTCCTGTCCAACGTTCACCGGCCCGGACGCACCTACGAACGGGTGATCCACGAGGCTGAAATGCCTGTGGCCAGCCTCGATCAACAGCCACAAATGATCGCCAACCAGCCCTACGCGGAACTGGTCTCGGCAGCCGCCAAAGTCAATCAATTACCCGAAGCGCTGCTGCACGCGGTGATCAACGCCGAATCCCACTACAACCCCGGTGCGACCTCAGCCAAAGGCGCAGGCGGACTCATGCAGTTGATGCCCGACACCGCGCGCGAACTCGGTGTGACCGACGTCTACGACCCCAAGGCCAACATCCAGGGCGGGGCGAAATATCTCAAACGCCTGATGACCTTGTTCGACAACGACATTGCTCTCGCCGTGGCGGCCTACAACGCCGGGCCCGACGCGGTGCTCAGCCGTGGCCGGGTGATTCCGCCGTTCGCCGAAACCCAGCGTTATGTACCGAACGTATTGCGTCAGTACCGGCGTCTGCAGGGCCTGGCCATGGATGCGCCGTTGTGACCCAACCCGGTTTTCCCCACATTCGGGGGCAAACCGCAGAGGCCCGAAAAGTGGGGAAAACCGGTGGGGAATATCCCCCGGACCCTCAAATGGTTGCGGTAACTGGTTGAACGGTAATGAGATTTTTTGTGGCACGCGGATTGCTCCGAGGCATTTGTCGAGAAGTGTTCCCAAGAGCACCCACTACGAGGTTACTGATCATGGTTGGCATTCATCACGCTCCGTCTCTGTTGAATTGGCTGGTGATTCTGGCCTCGATGCTCAGCGTCGAGCTGGCCGGCGCGGCCGTGCGTTGCGAGCGCAACCTGGTGGCCAACGTCGTCGCCTTCGATCAACCACTGATGTTCAACCGCCTCGGTGCGCAGAACATCAACGGCATGATGTTCGCCCTGCGCCGCGACGTGGTCGATGAACATGAGCAGTCGCTGGCTTACGGCGGCGCCGCAGTGCCGGGCAAAGTCTCGCTGCGTCCGGACAAGCGCCCTCGGCCATTGGTATTGCGTGTGGCCGCCGGCGATTGCCTGACGATCAATCTGCAGAACCTGCTCGACTATCAGGCCAACCCGAACAAGCACTTTGAAAACCTGGGCGAAGAAGAGGGCGCGGAAAACGCCAACGGCGCCGAAGCCTTCAAAGTCGATGAGCAGGTGGCGGATCGTCACGTCGGTTTCCAGGTCAACGGCCTGCAAGCAGTGAACAGCATCGATGACATCTCTTCATTCACCGGACGTAACGCCAACAGTCTGGTGCCACCGGGGGCGAGCCGCTCCTACACGCTGTACGCCGAACGCGAGGGCGCGTTTGCCGTCAGCAGCCGAGGCGCGACGTTTGGTGGCGAGGGCGCGGCCGGCAACGTTGCCAATGGTCTGTTCGGCCAGGTCGTCGTGCTGCCCAAGGGCGGTCGCACCTATCGCAATACCCTCACCGAAGAAGAAATGCGCCTGGCCACCACCGGCCGCGCACCCACCGGCCAACCGATCGTCGATTACCAGGCGCGCTACCCGCAGCGCGAACCGTGGTTGCGCGAAGGCAAGGCCGGTACGCCGATCATCGGCATGGTCGACGGCAATGAAATCATCTCCAGCGAAAGCGATGCGATTGTCATGGGCAGCAACGCCGACGGCAGTTTCCCATCCAGCACCTACCCGCTGGAGTCGATGGGCAAACGCAACCCGGCGATTCCCAATCGCCTCGAAGCGTTCCGCGATTTCGCCTCGCAATTCCAGGACGAAACCGCCGCTACTCAAGCATTCCCGGCCTATTGGGCTGACCCGGTAATGGCCCATGTGCTGGAGCCGACCCGCGACTCGTTCATGATCAACTACGGCTCCGGCGGCATGGGCGCCGAAGTGGTCGCCAACCGCTTGGGCGTGGGGCCGATGCACGACTGCCTGTCGTGCGCTTACGAAGAGTTCTTCCTCAGCTCGCACACCGTCGGCGATGTAGCGATGCTGGTGGATGTGCCGGCCAACACCGGGCTGGAGAACATCGCCCCAGGGCAGACACCGCGCGCCGATCAGATCGGGGTGAAAGCCACCATGGCGCTGTATCCGTCGGAGCCGTCGAACGTCAACCACAGCTACATCGGTGACTTCGTCAAATTCCGCAATACCCACAATGGCCACGAGCAACACATCTTCCACCTGCACGGCCATCAGTGGCTGTTCAACCCCAACGACGACAACTCCGATTACGTCGACGCCCAAGGCATTGGCCCGGGCGCCGGTTACACCTATGAAATCGCCAATGGCGGTTCGGGCAACCGCAACCGCGTGGCCGGCGATGCGATCTATCACTGCCATTTCTATCCGCACTTTGCCCAAGGCATGTGGGCCATGTGGCGGGTGCACGATGTGTTCGAAGAAGGCACGCGACTCGATGTTTCGCAGCAGGGCGCCGACGGCTATCACAGCGAACCGTTTGCCTTGCGCAGTGGCAAACCGGCGGCGGGTGCACGGGCCTTGCCCGATGGCGAAATCGTCGCCGGTACGCCGATTCCGGCCATCGTGCCGCTTCCAGGCAAAGCCATGGCGCCAATGCCGGGCAAAGTCGTGGTCGTGCCGAAGATCGGCGAAACCCTGGTCGCCGAAAATGATCACGACGATGACGAAGAAGAGGGCGATGACGACGGTGAGCACCATGGCGGCAATGCCGCTGGTCAAGCCATCGGTTCGCTGGCGCTGGTCGATCGCAGCGAAGCCAATCGCAATGCCGACGGCAGCCTGAAAAACCCTGGCTATCCGTTCTGGATCGGCGGCATGGAAAGCTCGGTCGGCCAACGTCCGCCAACGCCGCCGCTGGACATGCTCGACGCGGCCACCGCGCAGTCTTTGAAGGCCAGCGGCAAGGCACTGTGGGCCAATCTCGACCCGGCGCAGTCCGGCGGTTGGAATGGCGGCTTGCAGCGTCACGCACTGGATGGCGTCGCGGCCGGTGGCGAAGCGCACACCGTGACCACTTCGCTGGACTTCTCCAAGGAAGTCAGCCGTGCCAAGCCGATTTACCTGCCGGAAGAAGGCACCGAAGTCGAACAGGCCGCGATGGCTTTCCACGCGAAAAAAGATCATCCAAGCTACGCCTTGCTGCCCGGCAATCAAGTGGTGGCCAAGGCGTTCCGCACCAACGGTGCCTTGCCGATGGCCGGCGCGCCGTACTACGAGCCGTGCATGGACGATCGGCAAAAACGCCTGACCAGCAACGCCGGCAGCGGCGAGTTCGCCAGCGGTGAGCGCATCGACGGTATGTCCTTTGTCGGCGCCTCGAGCTTCACCGCCGACCGCCCTCGGATCTACAAAGCCGCCAACATTCAGTTCGACGCGGTGTACAACAAAGTCGGTTATCACTTTCCGCAGGCGCGCATTCTCGCGCTGTGGGAAGACGCCTGGCCGGTGATCACCAAGCAACGTCCACCAGAGCCGCTGGTGATGCGCATGAACACTTTCGATTGCGTGCAATACCAGCAAACCAACCTGGTCCCGGCCACCTATGAGATGGACGACTATCAGGTGCGCACGCCGACCGATGTGATCGGCCAGCACATTCACTTGCCGAAGTGGGATCTGACCTCGGCGGACGGCTCCTCCAACGGCTGGAACTACGAGGACGGCGTGCTCTCACCCGGCGCCGTGCAGGAACGCATTCATGCGATCCGCGAGTTCAACCAGTGCGCCGGCACCGATCCACGTGACGGCACCCAGGCCTGCCCGATAGCCAGGAACCACCCATTTTTCGGCCAGTATGGTCGCGCCGACTGGCTGGGTGCGCGCACGGCGATGCAGCGCTGGTTCGTCGATCCGGTGGTCAACGCCAAAGGCGTCGATCGCGGCCTCGGCACCATCTTCACCCACGACCACTTAGGCCCATCGACGCATCAGCAGATTGGACTGTACGCGACTGTGCTTGCCGAGCCGGCCGGTTCCACCTGGTTCCACGCCGAAACCGGCGAGCCGTTGTACAGCGGCGCGCGCCAGGATGGTGGGCCGACCTCATGGCAGGCGGTGATCAACACCGGCGACCTCGATGGCGACGGCAAGAACGACAGCTTCCGCGAGTTCTTCCTCGAATACAGCGACTTCCAGCACGCCTATGAAGCTGGCGTTTACGTCGGTGCCGGCCCTAACGGTGTGCCGAATGCGCAGGCGTTCCCGGCCACCGCCGACAGCTTCCGTTACGCGATCAACCCGCCAGTGCGCAACAACGCCAGCAACTTGCTAGAAGGCGTGCTGGAAGTGCAGGGCGGTCAGGTGCCGGGCTGCCCGAGCCGGCCATGTCCGCAGGCGATCTCGGTGGATGATCCGGGCATGTTCGTCGTCAACTATCGCAACGAACCGCTGGCCCTGCGCGTGTACGACCCGAACAAGGTCGGCCCGGATGGCAAACGCGGCATGCAGGCTGACGGCCTCGGCGGTGATCTGTCGTTCGCCATGCAAAGCCGTACCGACCGCGCCATTCCGGCGATGAATCTGGCGCCGAATCTGCTCACTTCGGCGACCGGACCCACCGGCGGTACCACGCTGTTTCCACCGCACATCAACAAGGGCGGCGCCGAGCCGGGCGATCCGTTCACGCCGATGCTGCGCACCTATACCGGCGACAACGTGCGGTTGCGGGTGCATGCCGGCGGCCATGAGGAAGAGCACAACGTCACCCTGCACGGTGTGAAATGGCTGCAGAGCGGTTCCGGTTTCGGCAACAGCTCCAACTCTGGCTGGCGCGCGTCGCAGATGATCGGTATTTCCGAGCAGATGGGCTTCATTGCGCCGGTGTCGATGCTGTCCAGTTCGGCGGCGACCACGGGTGATTATCTGTACTCGATGGACGCTTCGATCGAAGGCTACTGGAGCGGTATCTGGGGCGTGATGCGCAACTACACCGCCAAACGCGCCGACCTGTTCGCCATCCCCAACAACCCGAATCCGGCGGGCATGCGCAACACCGTGGCGTTCGAGGGCAGTTGCCCGCGCTATGGCGCCAACCCTAACGGCATTGGCACCCGACCTACGGTGCAGCGCAACTACGAAGTGGTCGCGGCGCTGGCCAACGACATTCTCGGCAATGCGCTGGGCCTGACCATCGGCGATCCCGAAGGGCTTGGTCAACATGTCGGCGGGCCGCTGAATCCGGCGGGTGGCACCCTGGTGCTGAACTCGCGCACGGTGAGCATTCCGCAGGTCACGGTGACCGATCCGGAGGATGGCGAAACCATCACCATCGGCGGGCAGAGCGGGCCGCTGCATGACCCGACCGCGATTCTCTATGTGCGTAAATCCGATCTCGATCCGGTGAGTGGCAAGCTGAAACCCGGCATTCCGGTCGAGCCGTTGGTGCTGCGTGCAGCCGCGGGGGATTGCATCAACATCACGCTGGAAAACCGTCTGCCGAGCGTGATGCCGGACCTGACCCAAACTGCGGTGATGCAAGGCATGGTCAAGCGTGATCGCAACAGTGGTCTGGGCTCGACCACCTTCAGCAATAACCTGATGCGGCCGTCCAGCCATGTCGGCCTGCACGCGCAGTTGCTGGCGTACGACATCACCAAATCCGACGGCGCCAATGTCGGCGCCAACCCGATTCAGACCGTGCCACCGCGTGTCGGCAACAGCGGCGCGTACCCGACCCGTACCTATCAGTACTACGCCGGGCACCTGGAGCGTGAAGGCAAACCGGTAACGCAACTGGGCCGCAGCGTCGACAACATCAACGCCACGGCGGTGGAGTTCGGCGGCTTGAACATCACCCCGGCGGACGTGATCAAGCAGCCGCAAAAAGGTCTTGGCGGAGCGATGAGCATCCTGCCGATCGGCGCGACCTGGGTCGACGATGCGCGCAAGGTCAACGCCACGGTCACCGCGCCAGGGCAAACCAGCTACCGCGACTTTGCGATGGTCTGGCACAAGGCGTTGAACACCCGTTGGGCCAATGGCCGGCCAGTGGAAGGGATTGCGGCTGAAGGCTTCGGCGTGCCGACCGATCCGCAGGACAACTCGAGCATGGCGATCAACTACAAGACCGAGCCGCTGTGGTATCGCTTCGGCCTCGCCCCGGATGCACCGTTCGGGCATGCCGATGGCGCGGGTTATGGCGATATGAGCAATGCGCACATGGCCTACAGCAACGCGTTGGTGGGCGGTGATCCGCAGACGCCGGTGCTGTATGCCAAACCCGGGCAACCGTTCCGCACGCATATTTTGATGCCGAGCGGTGGCAGTCGTGGCACCACGTTCCAGCTCGATGGGCACGTCTGGTCGGTCAATCCGTTCCAGGCCGAGAAGAGCGATACCGGGGGTTATCCGATGGGGTCGCCGGGCGTCGGCTCAGTGCGCTTCGGCTACAACCCGATGTCGATGTACATCGGCGCCCACGAAAGCGTCCTGCCGGCCGCGCACTTCAGCTTCATGATCCCGAGCGCTGGTGGCAGCAATGCGATCCCGGGGGATTATCTGTTCCGCGATTACGCCGCCTACGGCAACACCTCCGGGTTATGGGGACTGCTGCGGGTAACCAACGAACCCGAACCGGCGCCGCAGGGGCAGTAGCAGAGCGGCAATGCCCCGGTGGATGCAAATCCCTGTGGGAGCGAGCCTGCTCGCGAAGAGGGCGGCACATGCAACAGGTGTGTTGGCTGACAGACCGCTTTCGCGAGCAAGCTCGCTCCCACAGGGGACAGTGGTTGGCAGTGAGGAAGTGGATGTACGCAAATCCCTTGTGGGAGCGAGCTTGCTCGCGAATGGGGGCAACTCGGTTTGTGAGGGTGAGGCGGAAGACGCTTTCGCGAGCAGGCTCGCTCCCACATGGGGGGCGGTGTTTTGCCAGGTGAAGAGGTAGGGGAGAGTTAGATGAACAGGATCATCAACATCATCGGTATTTGCACGCTGGCCATGGCCGGTGCGTTGCTGACGCTGAGTGAGATTGCGCTGGCACAAACCGGTGCGGGTCAGACGCTGAACCGCGACGGCGTGGCGGTGGATTTCAACCTCAAGCCATTGGCCGCTGACGGCAAACTGCGTGAAGGTGAATTCGCCGATGTGCAGTTCCGCGTCACCGACAGCGCCTCCGGCCAGCCGTTGTCCGGGGTAGCGCCGGGGGCCTGGGTCGATCCGCAAACCCTCGCCGCCGATCAGGCCCAGGGCCGCGACCAGAGCTGCAAGGCCCGGGTCGGGGTGTTTCTCAAATCCAACATCGGTGCGCGACCGTTGCTCGACCTCAACAGCTATTTCCTGCTGGTGATGAACCGCGACGCGAGCATCGCCGTGGTCGATCCATCGGTATCAGTCGGCGGTATCACCAGCACCCTCGCGCGGATCGAACTCAAGCAACCGCCGATGGATTGGGTCACGCCCAAAGACAACAAACGCGTGTTCGTTTCCATGCCGACAGCGGGCGAAGTGGCCGTCATCGACAGCGAACAATTCAAGGTTCTCGATTCGATTAAAGCCGGCAGCCAACCGGTGCGCCTGGCGCTGCAACCGGATGAACGTCTGCTCTGGGTCGGCAACAACGCCAGCAAAGCCGAAGACTCCGGCGTCACAGTGATCGACAGCCAAAGCCTCAAACCCCTCAAATACTTGCAGACCGGGCGCGGCCACCACGAAATCAGCTTCAGCAAGGACAGCCGCTTCGCCTTCGTCAGCAACCGTGACGACGGCACCGTCAGCGTGGTCGACATCGCCAGCCTGAACATCGTCGAGCAAATCAAAACCGGCTCGCATCCGTTATCAGTTGCCTATTCGCCATTGTCCGGCGCGGTGTATGTGGCCGATGGCAAGGACGGCACCGTGACCGTGATCGACGCCAACACGCACGCCGTCCGCCGGGTGATCAAACTGCAACAAGGCCTCGGCCCCATGGGTTTCAGCGCCGACGGCCGCTTCGGCGTGGTGCTCAACACCGTGGAAAACCGCGCCAGCATCATCGACGCCGCGACCAACGGCGCCATTCACGACCTCGACGTCAGCGCCGAACCCTACCAAGTGGTGTTCACCCAGGCCTACGCCTACATCCGCGGACTCGCTTCACCGAAAGTCACCATGATCAACCTGTCTTCTTTAGGCGAAGGCCGCCAGCCGATCAGCCAGAGTTTCGAAGCCGGCCCGCAAGCGCCGCGTCTGGCTGGGGATTTGCCGCTGGCCTCAAGCCTGGCGGTGTCGCGCGACGACAACGCGGTGTTCGTGGTCAACCCGGTCGACAACACCACCTACTTCTACGCCGAAGGCATGAACGCGCCGATGTCCGGCTACCCCAACCGTGGCCAGATCGCCCGCGCCGCCATGGTCATCGATCGCAGCTTGCGCGAAATCTCGCCGGGACTGTACAGCGCGCGGGTGAAGCTGCCGGCGGCGGGGCGCTTTGACGTGGCGTTCCTGCTCAATCAACCGAACATCATTCACTGCTTTACCGCGCAGATCGAAACCAATGGCGCCCTGGTAAAACACTTCGGCGCACCGAAAGTCGAGTTCCTCCTCGACAAGACTGCCGTGGCGCTCAACGACCCCTACGTCGTGCGTTTCCGCATCGTGCAGGGCAAAGACAAAACCCAGCGCAGCGGCGTGAAAGACGTGCAATTGCGCTACTACCTCGCGCCCACCTCGCATCCCCGCGAAGTGGCGGCGCTGGAAGTCGCCGACGGCGTGTATGAAGCGCCGATCACCCTCGACCGCAGCGGCGCTTGGTATCTGCATGTGCGTGCGGCCTCTTTGGGCGCCGGTTTCGATGACAAGACCTTTGCCAGTGTTCGGGTAGCCCCCGGCCAGGCCCGTTGAAGAGGAGTTTCGACATGAACCGATTTGCATCCACTGGCCTGCTGACCCTGTGCCTGTTGAGCCTCGGCATCCAACAAGCCCAGGCCCATTCGGCGGACGAACACGCCGGGCACAACGCCCCGGCCAGCAATACCCAGGAACACGCCCAGGTGAAGTTCGCTAACGTGCCACTGCTTGATCAGAACGGCAAAACCGTACGCCTGGAACAAGACCTGGTGGAGGGCAAAATCGTCGTCATGAGCTTCATCTACACCAGTTGCACCACGGTGTGTCCGGTGGTCTCGTCGATCATGGGCAAGGTGCAGAAAAAGCTCGGTGCGCGGGTCGGCAACGAAGTGCAACTGGTGTCGATCAGCATCGACCCGCAGCGCGACGACCCGAAACGCCTGCAGGATTATGCCCGCACCTTCCAGCGCGGGCCGGGCTGGAGCTGGCTGACCGGCTCGCCGCAGTCGATCAATGAAACCCTCAAGGGCCTCGGCAGTTTCAGTGGCGACTTCAAGAATCACCAACCGTTGATCCTCGTCGGCGACGGCAACAATCGTCACTGGATGCGCTATTACGGCTTCACCGATCCAGCACTGTTGGCCAAGGAAGTGGAAAAACTCAGCGGCCTGCGCACCCACGCCAAACACACAGCCATCGCCATGGAGCAACAGCCATGAGACTGCTCGACTGGATCGCCCTGACCGTGTGCTTCTGGATTCTTGGTAACGTCGCGTTTGCTCACGAAGACCACGTCTCTGAGCCGCCAGCCGCTGTGGCCGCCGCGCCGGCCAAAGGTACCCACGACGCGAAAACCTGGTTCACCGACACGCCTTTACAGGATCAGAACGGCGCGACCCTGCGCTTCTACAGCGATGCGCTGCAAAACCGCATCGTCCTGCTTAACGTGATCTTCACCAGTTGCAATGACGCCTGCCCGCTGATCACCCAAAAGCTCAAGGAAGTTCGCGAGCTGCTGGGTGACAAGGCGCAAGACATCACCTTTATTTCCCTTACCAGTGACCCGCTGCGCGATACGCCGGCGGTGCTCAAGGCTTACACCTTGAAGCAGGGTTCCGATGACCCTCATTGGCTTTTTCTTACCGGCGACAAGGCGCAGATGGACCTGGTATTGAGTCGCATCGGCCAAATCGTACCGACGCCAGAGCAACACTCCACGCAGTTGATCGTCGGCGATGTCGCCAATAAACGCTGGAGCAAAATCCGTCCCGACGCCCCGGCTGCCGCCATTGCCCAGCGCTTGCAGTTGCTGACAATGCCCGTGGCCGGCCGCTGAGTCCGCGCCATGAAACGCTACCGCGTCCTCGCCATGGTCCTGCTCGCCGGCGTCAGCCTTGGCACGAGCGCTGCGCCGCTGACACCCGAAGAGGCGGCGGGAAAACGCTTGTACCGCCAAGGCTTGTCGGCCAGTGGCGAAGCGATCATGGCGCGGGTCGGCACGGCGGATGTGTTGCTGCCGGCGACCAGCCTGCCGTGCGCCAACTGCCATGGCGCCGATGGCCTCGGCCGACCTGAAGGTGGCGTGCGTCCCCCCGAATTGAACTGGGCGCGACTGACCAGCACGTATGGCCAGCAACAGGTCAACGGCCGCAGCTATCCGGCCTACAGCGAAAGCACGCTGGCCACGGCCATTGAGCAGGGCCGCGACCCCGGCCACAACCGTCTCGACCCGAGCATGCCGCGCTTTCTGCTGTCGATGAAGGATCAGCGCAACCTCACCGCATACCTCAAGCGCCTCGCCGATGAGCGTGATCCCGGCCTCGATGCCGAGACCTTGCACCTTGGCACCTTGCTGCCCAGCCAAGGGCCGCTGGCCGAGGAGGGTATGACCGTTGCGGCGGTGCTCAACGGCAGTGTCGCGCGGATCAATCAGGCCGGTGGCATTCACGGCCGGCAGTTGCGCTTGACGGTGATCGATCCCGGCCCGGACCGCGCCAGTGCCGAGCAAGCCTTGCAGCAGTTGATCGAGCAGGAGCAGGTGTTCGCCCTGATCGCACCGCTGGCCCCGGCTCTTGACAGCGAACTGGGGGCACGCCTGGAACAGGCCGGGGTGCCACTGATCGGGCCGATGTCGATCCTCGGCACCCTGCAGGCCAGTCCGCAGATATTCGAGCCATTACCGGGATTGCGTGAGCAGTTGATCGCTCTGGCCGATTACGCCACGGCCAGTTTGCGCGTGCTGCAAGGGCCGACGCTGATTGCTTATCCCAATGACCCGATCCAGACGCAAGCCGCGCAAAACCTCGGCCAGTACTTGCAGGATCACGGCTGGCAGAAAGTCCATCTGCAAGCCTACGACCCGGCGGCGGATGCGCTGCCGCTGGGTTCGCGTTCGGTGTTTTATCTGGGCACTGGCGGCGGCTTCAGTCGTCTGGCGACGCGGCTGCAAAGCGCCGGGCAAGTGCCTTACCTGTTTGCCGCCTCTAGTCAGGTGGCGGGTGATCTGCTGCAAGTCCCCGACGGATTCACCCGGCGGGTGTTTCTCGCCTATCCGTTCGTGCCCAGCGACTGGACCCAGGCTGGGCGCATGGCCCTGACGTTACTGCGTGAAGGCCAAGGCCTCGGCGCCCAGCACGCGGTGCTGCAAGTCGGCGCCTACGCCTCGATGCTGCTGCTCAGCGAGGGCATGAAACAGGCTGGCCGCGACGCCAGCCGCGAGAAACTGGTGACGGCGCTGGAAGGCCTGCACGACTTCGACACCGGCCTGACCCCGCGCCTGAGTTTCGGTCCCGGTCGACGGCTGGGCTTGAGCGGCGCGCATGTGGTTACCGTGGATTTGCCCGATCAACGTTTCTATCTGGTCGCACCCTATAAACCGATGGTTGCCAGCCCCTGAACGGAGGGCCCGATCATGAAACTCACAACGCTGATCTTGCTGCTGACTTGCTGGCTGCCGCTGGCGTGGGCGAATAACGAGCCGGCCGTGGCACGGGTCAACGGCGCGGAGATTTCCGGGTTTCGCTTCGAGCGCTTCTTCGCCGAATACCTGGAAGATCAGGGCCGCGCGGTGACGAGTATTCGCAGCCCCAAGGCCTACAAGGAACTGCGCCAGGCCGCGTTGCAAATGCTGATCGACAAAGAATTGCTGTGGCAGGAATCGCAGAAACGTGGCCGGCAGATCGACGAGCAAGCGCTGCGTCAGCAGATCGAGCAAACCCGCATGGCCATCGGCGGCGCGGATAAATTCGTCCGGCGCTTGCAGGACGCCGGTTTCGATGAGGTCTCCTTCACCGAGTACACCCGCCGCGAACTGGCGGCGCAGCAGATGTTCGCCGAACTGATCCGCGCCAATACCTTGCAACCCCGTCACCTGTTGATCCGCGTGCCCGTGCAAGCAGATGCAGCCACAGTGGCTCAAGCGCGTCTACGCTTGATGCAAATGCGCGCCTCGATTGTCAGCGGGGCGAGTTTTGCCAGCCAACCACTGCGTTCACCGTTTGGCTGGCATGTGATTTATTTGCCGAACCACTTGGAGGCCGCCGATGTCCCAGATTTACAGGGGCTGGATACAGTCAGGGCAGAGCTCGCCCGACAGCAACAGACCCAGGCTCGTCGCCAAGTGCTCGCGCAATTACGGGTGCAGAACAGGATCGAACGAATTGACGACGACTGAAGGTTCCCCCCCAATAGTGGGGAATGGCTTCGATGCCCATTCAGGTGCTTCCCCGTTTCTGGGGAACGGGGTACCAGGACGAGCGGGCATTGTCATTAAATTCAAGGACATGAAGACATAAAATTACCGGCGCTCAGCCTGGCATGAAGTGTGCGTTACCCCTGGTAAGGCGCACTCTCAGGGCGGGGTCATCGGACCTGCTGTTTCAAGGAGTCGACCTTGGTTAACAAAGTACTGGTTGTCGAAGACGAGCAGCTGCTTGCACAGAACCTTCAGGATTATCTGTCGGCGCAGGGGCTGGACGTCGCGATTGCACATGACGGAGCGACGGCTATCGGTTTGGCCGAAACCTTTGCCCCCGACGTGCTGGTGTTCGATTACCGCTTGCCCGATATGGAAGGCTTTGAGGTGCTCGACGCGGTCCGCCAGAACAGGACGTGCCATTTTGTGCTGATAACGGGTCACCCGACCGCTGAAGTCTGTGAGCGGGCGCGGCAACTGGGGGTCAGCCACATCCTGTTCAAACCGTTTCCCTTGGCGGAACTGGCGCGGGCGGTCTGCGACCTTCTGGGCATCAAGCGCGAAGCGAAACCCGGTGCGAGCCCTTCCGAGGGTTTTGTCGAACGACGCCAGAGCAGGACCGAGAGCTTCCCGTTGCAGTTGTACGATGGCAGTTGGGTGTTGGCGGATCGGCGACGACAGTTGCACGCCATGGCACCGGACGACGATCAAATGCTCACCGGGGAGTAATGGCGCGAACAGACGTTCCGGCACTTGCCGCCAAGGTTTGCCGCGCCGACAGGGCTCTAAGCCCCGGTTGGAGAGCAAGCCATGGAACGTCTGTCCGTTGTCGTCGAACCGCTGTTGGCCACAAGTGCCCGCGCGCGCTTTCCCAGTGAATACTTTTCCAGCGAGCAGTTGTCCCAGGCCCGGGCGCGGGCCGCCACCTCCGGCGAACGCGTCCTAGAAGCCCTCGGCGTGCTCTGCGAACTGGCGCCGATGCCGTTCATTCACACCCTTGGCGCCACCCTGCATTACCCGGTGCTCGACACCGACAGCCTGTTTGCCGCGACGCCGGTGTTCGACCGGGTCACCCTCGCGCAATGCCTGAAACGTGAATTCATCCTGCTGCGCCACAACGACGAAGTCATCGGCGTATTTGCCGACCCCTTCGACCCGGCGCGCCTGGCCTGGATCGACGAATGCCTGCACGGCGCGCCGCTGCATCTGGTGCACGCCGATGACCTCAAGGCCTATCTGGCCCGCCACGAAGAAAGCTTCCACGCCGTCGAATCGCTGAACGCTCAGGGCGACACTCACCACGAAATCGACACCCTGCAAAGCCTGTCGCTGACCAGCATCAGCGAAGACGCCAGCAGCGTGGTGAAACTGGTCAACTCGACCCTTTATGACGCGCTGAAAATGCACGCCAGCGACATCCATCTCGGCACCACCGGCCATGGCCTGGTGATCAAGTACCGCATCGACGGCGTGCTCAACAACATCAGCAAAGTCCAGGGCAACGAATTCGCCGAGCAGGTGATTTCGCGGGTCAAGGTCATGGCCGAACTGGACATCGGCGAAAAACGCGTGCCGCAAGACGGTCGCTTCAAGATCGGCATCAGTGGCCGCCAGATCGACTTTCGCGTGTCGATCATGCCGAGCATCTTCGGCGAAGACGCGGTGCTGCGCGTCCTCGACAAACAGGATCTCGCCGACAAGGTCTGCGGCGTGCAACTGCAGGCGCTGGGCTTTGAAGACGAAACCCTGCGCCAGTTGCGCCGCCTCGCCGCCGAGCCCTACGGCATGGTGCTGGTGACTGGCCCGACCGGCAGCGGCAAAACCACCACGCTGTACGCGATGATCACCGAGATCAACCACGGCGTGGACAAGATCATTACCATCGAAGACCCGGTTGAATATCAATTGCCGGGGGTCCTGCAAATTCCGGTCAACGAGAAAAAAGGCCTGACCTTTGCCCGGGGCCTGCGCTCGATCCTGCGCCACGACCCGGACAAAATCATGGTCGGTGAGATCCGCGACCCCGACACCGCGCAGATCGCCGTTCAGTCGGCGCTCACCGGCCACCTGGTGTTCACCACCATCCACGCCAACAACGTCTTCGACGTGATTGGCCGCTTCACGCAAATGGAAATCGACCCCTACAGCCTGGTCTCGGCGCTCAACGCGATTCTCGCCCAGCGCCTGATCCGGCTGGTGTGCGCCAGTTGCAGCGCACCGGTCAATCCAAGCGATGAAGAACTGCGCGCCTCGGGCCTCGATCCGCAGAAAGTCGACCACTACCACTTCGTCCACGGCAAGGGCTGCGGACACTGCCGGGGCAGCGGTTATCGCGGGCGCACGGCGATTGCCGAGCTGCTGCACCTCGACGACGAACTGCGCCAGATGATCGTCGAGCGCCAACCGATCACCCAAATCAAAGCCCTGGCCTGTGCCCGTGGTTTGCGCCTGCTGCGCGAATCGGCGCTGGAGCTGGTGGAACAAGGTCGCACCACGCTGGAGGAGATCAATCGTGTCACATTTATCTCGTGAGCGTTTTGTCGCCGTGCTCGGCGCCAGCGGTGTTGGCCTCGGTCAGCGGCGCGGTAGCGACACCCTGTGGCTGGGCAGCGTCGGCTACATCGACGAAGGCTTCCAGAGTTACGCGGTGGCGCTGGACACCCTCGATCGCCTGCTCGGTGAACACGCCCGCGCCGGTGCCGAATTGAGCGTGGTCATCTCCGGGCATTTCAGCCGCTTCTGCCTGGTGCCATGGAGCGCGCAGATCAGCAGCCCGGAAGAACTGCGCGGCTTTGCCCAACTGTGTTTCGAAGACCTGTTCGGTCCACCAACCCAACCGTGGAGTCTGGTGTTGTCCGCTGAACCGGCCGGTTACGACCGCATCGCCAGCGCCTTGCCGCAAGACTTGCTCGAACGCCTGCGCACGCTGGTCAGTGCTCGCGGTTTGCGCCTGCGCTCGGTGCAGCCGTACCTGATGGCGGCGTTCAACCGCTTCGACAAAAGTCTCGATGCCGGCGACTTCCTCTTCGTCGTCGCCGAGCCGCAGCGCAGCGTGTTGTTGCTGGCGAGGGAAGGGCGCTGGGCTGGCGTGCGTTCGGTGGGAGGCAGCGACAGCGATGCCGCGTTGAATGCACTGATCGGTCGCGAACGGCAGTTGCAAGCCTCGACCAGCGAACGCGGGTTCAACGTGTATCTGCATGCCCCGGCGCGCCTCGATGCGCATCCGGACGTGGCGGGGGTGCAACTGCGCACCCTTGAAGACGACGCGATGACCGTGCGTGACGGCTTGTACGTCATGTCCCGGGCGGTGGCCTGACATGCGCGCGCTTAATCTCGATTTTCAGCCACGGCCACGTTCCGGCCCGTTGGGCTGGAGCCTGCTCGGCGGCGGCGTGCTGCTGGCGCTGCTGTGCTTCGKCGTGCAACAGCACCTCGACGCGCACACCGAACAGCAACAAGGTCATCTGCAAACCACGCAGCGTCAGCTCACCGGTGACAGCGTCGCCAAGTCCACCCTGAGCCCGGCGCAAATCCGCGAGCAAGCGGCGAACCTCGCCGAGATGCGCAAGGTCTCGCAACAACTGCGCCGGCCGTGGGAACGCCTGTTCGCCATGCTCGAAGCGATGCCGCGCGATGACGTCGCGCTGCTGAGCCTGACCCCGGATGCCCGTAAAGGCCAGGTCCGCATCAGCGCTGAAGCGCGGGATCTGCAAGCGATGCTCGATTTCCACAAACGACTGGAAGCCAGCGACGAGCTGTCCGACGTGTCGCTGCTGAGCCACGAAATTGTCGTCAAATCGCCGGAACAACCGGTGCAATTCAACCTGTCGGCGACCTGGGAGATGGGCGATGCGAATCCCTAGACTGATCGTCCACGAATACCTGCAAGGCCTCGGCATTCCGGGCCTGGCCGGGTTGGCGCTGCTGCTGGTCGCCGTGGCTTGGGCACTCGGTGGCTTGCTGCCGGGCTGGCAATCGTTGCAGCACTTGAGCCAGCAGACTCAGGAAGCCAGCGCGTACCTGGCCAAGGTTGAAGACGGCAGCATCGCGCCGCCGGTGGTGCCGCAGCGTCAGCTCGACGACTTCCGCAACAAACTGCCGGCGCAGCCGCAAGCCACGGTCGCCATCGACCGCATCTACGCCCTCGCAGCCCAGGAGCACATCACCCTGGCGCGCGGTGAGTACGCCCTCGGTGTCGACCCGAAAACCCATCTGGCGCGCTATCAGATCCTCTTGCCAGTGCGCGGCAGCTACCCGCAACTGCGCCGCTTCGTGCACGCCTTGCTCGGTCAGTTGCCGGCGGTGGTGGTGGAAGACCTCGAGTTGCAACGCAAGAAGATTGGCGACACCGACCTCAATGGCCGGATCCGTATGACCCTTTACCTGTCGAGGTCGTGATGAATACCAAGCGCGTGACAGGTTGGTTAGCGTTCTTCGGCGTAGCGGCGGCGCTGGCGTGGTTGCCGGCGTATTTCTCGCCAACCGAGGACGCCGATTCGAATGAAGTGGCCGTCGCCACGCCGGTGAAAACCCGGGGCGCGCTGCCGGCCAGCACCGCCAAGGCCAAAGACGCGCCGATCAGGGACCTGAGCCCGGCCGGCGATCTGTTCGCGGCGAAATCCTGGAAGGCCGCGCCGACCCTGGCCACGGTCACCGAACAAGCGATCAACCCGGCCACAGTGGTGCAAGCCCCGAGCCTGCCACCGGTGCCGTTTCAGTTCGTCGGTCGGCTGCATGACCGCAGCGACCTGCAAGTGTTTTTGCAGAACGGCGAAAAGATCTACGTCGTGCGCAACGGGGATGTGATCGACGACACCTGGAAGATCACCGGCATTTCCGATCTGGAATTGAGCCTGGTTTACCTGCCTTTGCATTTGTCGCAGACCTTGTCTGTGGGGAGTACGCAATGAACCGTTCCCGTTTGCTGATGAGCCTGGGCCTGTGTGCCGGGCTGGCCGCGTGCAGCACTGCGCAGGTGGCCAACAAGGAAGCCGCCGACCTGATTGAACAGGGTCAGTACGAGGCGGGGCTGGCGCGGATCGAAGAAGGCCTGCGTGAAAACCCTCGCGACACCGAATTGCACCTGCTGCTCAACACCGGCCGGGCCAAGGCGATCACGGCGTTGCTGACGGCCGGCGACACCGACCGCGCGCGTCGCGATTTCACCTCGGCGCGCACCGCTTACATGCGCGTGCTGACCATCGAGCCGAACAACCGCCGCGCCCAGGATGCCCTGAAGCAGATGGAGTACCTGCGCAGCATGGACGAAAAACTCGAGCTGGCCCGTGGCGATCTGCGTCGCGGCGACATCTACGGCGCTGATCGTCAGGTCAAACAGATCCTCGAACTCGACCCGGCCAATGAAGGTGCGTTGGAGCTGCAAGGCAACATTCGCCTGGTGCAGAGCCGCAACGTGATTGCTTATCCGCAACTGCGCACCAAGCTCGATCGTCCGGTGACTCTGGAATTTCGTGACGCCAACCTGAAGACCATTTTCGAAGTGCTGTCGCAGGTCGCCGGACTGAATTTCATCTTCGACAAAGACCTGCGCCCGGACATGAAAGCGACGATCTTCGTGCGTGACGTGCGCATCGAAGACGCCGTGACCTTGCTGCTGCAACAGAACCAGTTGCACCAGAAAGTGGTGAACGAAAACACCTTGCTGATCTACCCCGATTCGCCGCAGAAAGTGAAGGATTACCAGGAACTGGTGATGCGCACCTTCTACCTGACCAGCATCGACGCCAACACCGCGCTGAACATGGTGAAAACCATGCTCAAGACCCGCGACGTGTTTGTCGACGAACGCCTCAATACCCTGACCATGCGCGACACCGAAGATGCCGTGCGCATGGCCGAGAAACTCCTGCAATCGCAAGACCAGTCCAACCCGGAAGTGGTGCTCGAAGTGGAGGTGATGGAAGTCGCCACCCAGCGCATTCTCGACCTTGGCCTGCAATGGCCGAGCACCTTCGGCGTGGTCAACTCCGATGGTTCGCCGGTCACGCTGCTCGGGCAACTCAAAGGCATCAACTCCGACCGCATCTCCATCGGCCCGTCGCCGCAAGCCAAGATCAACGCGCAGGACAACGACATCAACACCCTCGCCAGCCCGGTGATTCGCGTCAGCAACCGTGAGCAGGCGCGCATCCACATCGGGCAGCGTGTGCCGATTATCAGCGCCACCTCGGTGCCGTCGACACAGGGGCCGGTGATCACCGAAAGCGTGACCTATCTGGATGTCGGTCTGAAGCTCGAAGTGACCCCCACCGTGCACCTGAACAACGAAGTGGCGATCAAGATCGCCCTGGAAGTGAGTAACGCCACCCCGCTGGAACCGACTCGCCAGGGCACGATCCCGGTGCAGGTCGACACCCGCAATGCGCAAACTTCGCTGCGTCTGCACGACGGCGAAACCCAGATCCTCGCCGGGCTGGTGCGCAACGACCACGGCGCCACCGGCAACAAGATTCCCGGCCTCGGTGACATTCCCGGACTCGGCCGCTTGTTCGGCAGCAACAAAGACACCATCGGCAAATCCGAACTGGTGCTGTCGATCACCCCACGGATCGTGCGCAACCTGCCGTACCAGAGCCCGTCGGACATGGAGTTCTCCACCGGTACCGAAACCAGCATGCACATTCAGGCACCGGATCGTTCGCAGAGTTACGTGATGCCGTCGCCTGCCGCGCAGCCACGTGCCGTCGGTGAATCGGCCGTGGCCACCACCCGCGTCACTGTCGAGAAGCCTTGATCATGAACGCCTCCCAACGCGGTTTCACCCTGATCGAAGTCGTGGTGACGCTGGCCCTGATCGGCCTGTTGGCGAGCATGGCTGCGCCGCTGACCGAGACCCTGGTGCGGCGTGGCAAGGAGCAGGAATTGCGCAACGCGCTGTACCAGATTCGCGATGCCATCGACGCCTACAAACGCGCCTTCGATGCCGGGTACATCGAGAAGTCGCTGAACAGCAGCGGCTACCCGCCGAACCTGAAAGTACTGGTCGAAGGCGTGCGCGATGTGCGCAGCGCGAAGGGTGCCAAGTTCTACTTTTTACGCCGCATCCCGCGCGATCCGCTGGTGCCGGCGAAACGGGATGACGAAGGGGGTTGGGGCGTGCGCGCCTACGACAGTTCGGCTCAGAACCCGCGCGATGGCGAGGACGTGTTCGACGTCTACTCCCACGCCCGGGGCAAGGGCCTCAACGGCATCGCCTATCGCGAGTGGTGAACCTCATGCGCCGGGAAAAAGGTTTTACCTTGCTGGAGCTGATGGTAGTGATGGCGATCATCGCCACGCTGATGACCATCGCGCTACCGCGCTACTTCAACAGCCTTGAAGCGTCGAAGGAAACCACGCTGCGCCAGAGCCTGTCGGCGATGCGCGAGGCGCTGGATCACTTCTACGGTGACACCGGGCGCTACCCGGATTCCATCGAGCAACTGATCGAACAACGTTACCTGCGCAATGCGCCACTCGATCCGATCACCGAACGCAAAGACCAGTGGGTGCTGATCGCGCCACCGGACGGCGTCGCCGGTGGTGTGGCCGACATCAAAAGCGGTGCTACCGGGAGGGCGCGTGATGGCAGCCAGTATTCCGAGTGGTAACCGCGCGCAGCAGGGCGGCTTCACTTACCTGGGCGTGCTGTTCCTGATTGTGGTGATGGGCATGGGCCTGGCCAGTGCTGGCGAGTTGTGGTCGACCGCCTCGCGCCGTGACCGTGAACGCCAGTTGCTCTGGGTCGGTACTCAGTACGCCCAGGCGCTGCGCAGCTACTACCGCAGTTCGCCGGGGCTGGCGCAGTACCCGAAAGAATTGGTCGATCTGCTCGACGATCAACGTTTTCCAGAAGCGAAACATCATTTGCGTCAGCTTTATCCAGACCCGATCGGTCAGGGTGAATGGGCAGTACAACGCGGTTTCGATGGACGCATCACCGGCCTCAACAGCCCGTCGACCGAGCTGCCGTTGAAGCAGGCGGGCTTCCCGTCGCAGTGGTCGGATTTCGAAGGCATGCAGCGTTATTCGGACTGGCAGTTCGTGGCTGAAAAAGCCTTTCTTGAGGGCACTGGCACTAGTAGCGGGGGCCCGGCCAAAGGCCAGTCAAATTTGCCGCAGGCGTTGCAGCCATGACTAGCCAATGGTGGTGCGCGCTGATCCTCACCGCTGTGGCGTGCTGCGCCCACGCCGGTGAAGAAGACGAAATGATGGGCTTCATCGTCGACGACACGATCTCGCACATCGGCCACGACTTTTACTACTCGTTCAGTGAACGCCTGCGCGACACCAGCCCGATGGATTTCAACCTGGTGGTGCGCGAGCGCCCCGACGCGCGCTGGGGCAGCCTGGTGACCGTGGAATATCAGCAACGCCTGGTTTATCGGCGCTTCCTGCCGCCGAACACCGTGGAACTGAAGGACGAGGCCTACGCGGCCGCCGACTGGGTTCGACGCCAGGTTGTCCAGCGCAAGCTGGAGGCTCTGTTGCAGGACACCACCGACCTTGAGAAGGACGAATTATGAACAGCACAACGTTCTCACGGCGCAGCGGATTCTGGATCTCGGGGTTGTTGATCGGGCTCGCCAGCGTTGCGGCTGTCCAGGCCACTGAACTGGTCTACACGCCGGTCAACCCGTCGTTCGGCGGCAACCCGCTCAACGGCACCTGGCTGCTCAACAACGCGCAGGCGCAAAACGATTACGACGACCCTGATCTCAAGAGCCGTTCGACCGTGGCCGGCACCTCGGCGCTGGAGCGCTTCACCAGTCAATTGCAATCGCGGCTGCTAGGGCAGTTGCTGGACAACATCTCCACCGGCAACACGGGGAGCCTGTCCACCGACTCTTTTATCGTCAACGTCATCGACGACTCCGGGGCACTGAGCATTGAAGTGACCGATCGAGCGACCGGTGAGGTTTCGGAAATTCAGGTGAACGGCCTCAACCCATGACGGGCTGACGGTTCCGGGGAGTGATGGACATGAAAAAGATCATCGCGTTAGGGCTGCTGTTGGCGACATTACAAGGGTGCAGTCTGCGTGAGCCGATGTCGGCCGAGCAGGACACCGAAACCCCGACCTTGACTCCAAGGGCTTCGACTTATTACGACTTGCTGAAGATGCCGCGCCCCAAGGGGCGGTTGATGGCGGTGGTGTACGGCTTCCGTGACCAGACCGGGCAGTACAAACCGACGCCGGCGAGTTCGTTTTCCACCAGCGTGACTCAGGGTGCGGCGTCGATGTTGATGGACGCGATGCAGGCCAGTGGCTGGTTTGTGGTGCTGGAGCGGGAAGGGCTGCAGAACCTGTTGACCGAGCGCAAGATTATTCGCGCGTCGCAGAAGAAGCCGAATACGCCGGTGAATATTCAGGGTGAGCTGCCACCGTTGCAGGCGGCGAACATGATGCTCGAGGGTGGGATCATCGCTTATGACACTAACGTGCGTAGCGGTGGGGAAGGGGCGCGGTATCTGGGGATTGATCTGCAGCGTGAGTATCGGGTGGATCAGGTGACTGTGAATTTGCGTGCGGTGGATGTGCGCAGCGGGCAGGTGTTGGCGAATGTGATGACCAGCAAGACGATTTATTCGGTGGCGCGTAGCGCGGGGATTTTCAAGTTTATCGAGTTCAAGAAGTTGCTTGAGGCTGAGGTCGGGTATACGACGAATGAGCCGGCGCAGTTGTGTGTGTTGTCGGCGATTGAGGCGGCGGTGGGGCATATGGTGGCGCAGGGGATTGAGCGGCATTTGTGGCAGGTGGCGGGGGACGCTTCTACGCCTGGGCAGGATGATGTGTTGAATCGGTATTTGAGCCAGAACAAGGTTGATCCGGAGGCGGAGTGAACGTGGCGGCCTTCGGGCCGACCAGGTTCTTGCAGAGGTTGGCGGGGCTGATGATATTGAGAATGTCCCCAAAACCTGTGGGAGCTGGCTTGCCAGCGATGGCGGCCTTATAGCCGACCAATCTCTGGCAGATGTACCCAGTTCCAATTGTGGGAGTGAGCTTGCTCGCGAAGGCTTTTTGTCAGGCGTTGGGGTTCTTTCTGGCTGAGTACATATCCATTCCTGCGGCAACGGCCACCTAGGGTTTCGCCCTGACGGCGACTTACTTTTTTTACAAACGCCTAAAAAAAGTAAGCAAAAAAACGCTTGCTCCTGCGTGCGGCCCGCTCGCTGGGGCTCGGGGTTCCTTCGCTGCGGGATCGATCCGGGCGCAGCGCCTACGGTTTGCTGCGCTGCACCTCCTCTCGCTGTGTTTGGCTGCGCCAAACGGTCGCTGCGCTCCCACGCCCGGATCAATCCCTCCACTCAGCCTTCCGACGTCGCCCGTGGATCAAGATCAAAAGCTGCAGCCGAGCTAACGCTCATCCTGTTGAGTGGGGCGGCTTTGCCGCTTGGGTTGTACGCACATTAAAACTGTGGGAGCGAGCTTGCTCGCAAAGGCGGCCTGACAGCTGCCCAATCTCTTGCTGACAGCACGCGATTCAATTGTAGGAGTGAGCCTGCTCGCGATAGCTATCTCTCAGACACAGTAGCTATTGCGGATGTACCCAAATCCTTGTGGGAGCTGGCTTGCCAGCGATGGCGATCTATGAGCCGACCAATTCCCGCCGGTTGCACACATTCACTGTAGGAGCTGCCGAAGGCTGCGATCTTTTGACTCTGATTTTTAAAGATGAATATCAAAATCAAGATCAAAAGATCGCAGCCTTCGGCAGCTCCTACACATGCGTATTTCAATTCGGGATGTTTAAAGGATGTTTCGATTTTGCGGAACCTTCCCACAAGGTTTTCAGGTTGTCCGTCGGACGTCCGGTCTCTAGCCTGTGTTCGTCGCTGCCAATTCAGTGACCGGGCGTGGAAACCCGAGTAACTACAGAGCGCACAAGCGCCATTCATAACGTATCCTTACGCACCTTCACTGTGTGCAATTTGTTATGGCGGCTGTGCGTGGGAGACCTTGTGTCTGCCGGGTTGCCTCTGTCCCGGGTTTCCAACCTGCGTACAGCTGCCACCTATTCGCTTGGAAACCGAATGGGGCCAGCTATAACCGTCATACAGGGTAAATAATCATGAAAAAACCAACACCCAACCCCCCAGAACCAGACACCAACACCACATCCCCCTACGCCTCAGTCGACAGCAAAAAACTCCATGAAGCTGCCGACCGCGCCCTCGATTTCTACCTCAACCCCTCCGCCCACATTATGTCCAGCGCCAACGAGCCGGAACCCATGTACCTCGCCAACCCCAGGTACAACACTGAATCCCTGCTCGCCAACGCCAGCGAAACCCTCGGCTCGGCCAGCGAAATGCTCATCAACTTCGCCGCCTCCCTGGAAACTTCACAACGCAAGACTGCTCTGGGCATCGCACAAGTCGTCATGCTGGGCGAACTGGCGGTGAATCAAGCGCTGGATCACGTCGAGTTGAAGGATGGCTGATTGATCGTTCCCACGCGCAGCAAAGGAATGCAGCCCTTGACGCTCTGCGTCAAATTCGCGAGTTGGAACGCGGAGCGTCCCGAGAGGCATTCCCACGCAGAGCGTGGGAACGATCAAAACGCGCATGCAAAACGCTCAAAATATTTATCCGACCCACCACTTGATAAATGATCAGGTAATTGGGGTGCACGACCATCTCGCGAGTACCGGGCGCTCGACCCATTCGATAGAGGTGTGGATGTTGAGCAAGGGTAACCGTAGCGCCTTCGATAGCTTGGGAAAGTCTGTCAGCCGCTACTAAGTTCCTGTCACTGATGTAATCAAGTATTTTCAGGAGTTCAGCCCGAGCTTCGGGCTGCCACTCAACCTGCATCGTATTTTTTACGCTTTGCTTCCATCAGGGAACGCATCTCGGCCATAACCTGATCATTTGGAATGCTCGGTCTTGTATCACTCATCGAAGCCTGCACTTTGGCGATTAACCAACGGTCATAGCTCGCGGCCTGCTCTTCGGGGTCAAGATCTGAAACAACTGGGCACAGTGGGTCGATTAAAGACGGGTCGATCATGGCACCTCCGGGTTTAATGCCTCGAAGTCTATTCGGTAAAGCATTTGCTGTCGTCGCTGGCTGGATGAATAGCACGTTGGTCAAGCTCCATGAGGATCAATTTGTCCCAAAGAATCCTAGACGCCCTGCTTCCGACGGCCAACCGCTAGACGTGGTAGGAAAACGTGCAGCTTTTCCATAAACCATTCATTTTTCTGTAGGACGTGGCGCGTCTGGGCTTTAAACAACGCGTGTCGTTGATCGGTCCTACGGACACAAAAAAACCGCGACCCCCCTCACCAGAGAATCGCGGCCCATCAACACCCAACCCCTACTGCTGCAACACCGTCGCCTGGTTAGCCGACCCAAACTGCTGAATATTCGCCGTCTGCGTAACCCCACTCTGATCGACATTGGCAATGTTCCCCGTGCCGCCCTGGGTCACGTACGCCACGTTCATCGTGTCCGCCTGTTTCACCGTGATCATGTTGTCACTGCCATACAACTGCGCGGTATACGCCTGGTTGCCAGACCCGGACTGATCAAACTCAGCACTGTTGCCGGTGCCATTCGAAGAACCCTGCACCAGGTTGCCCGTGCCGCGCTGATCCGAGATCAAAATGTTGTCGCTGCCGTTCTGATCAAAATACAGCTCGTTATACGACTCAGCCTGACTGACCGTGGTCTTGTTGCCAGCCCCGGTCTGGTGCGTGGTCATCACATGGCCGACGCCATCCTGAGTGAAGCTGGCGATGTTGCCATTGCCCGCCTGGGTGACGGTAGCACGCTGGTTACTGCCGAACTGTCCACCCGATTGCGGGCCTTTCCAGTTGCTGGCGTAGACCTTGTTGTCATTGCCCACCGAGGTGGCGCTGAGCGTGTGGCCGTCGCCGCTCTGATAGGTGTAGTGGACGTTGCCATTGCCGACTTGATACAGCGCCAGTGTCGAGTTGACCGATTCGAATTGGTCGGCGTAGATCGCGTTGCTGTTACCGACCTGGGTGACGACGGCGCTGTTGTTTTCGCCGAAGCTTTGGTCGACCACGGTTTCGTTGCTGTCGCCGTATTGGTTGACGGTGGCCTGACTGGCGAGTTGCGCGTCCTGCCAGATTTCGCTGCCGTTGAGGTTGCCGAACTGGTTGATGGTGATGTTGCCGCCGGTGCCGTTGCGCTGGTCGCCGTAGGCGTAGTTGCTTTCGCCGGCCTGGTTGATGCCGATCTGGCCGCCGTTATGAGTGACCTGTTCGGCGGTGCCGTAGTTGGCGGTGCCGTATTGGGTGATCACTGAACTGTTGCCGCTGCCTTCATAGAGTTGTTCGATGTTGGCTTCGTTGCTGTCGCCGAACTGGAAGGTTTTGCCTTCGCTGCCGTTCTGCGAATCCTGATAGATGAACGAGAAGTTGCCCGTGCCTTGCTGCTGTTGCAGCGCGCTGTTCGGTGAACCGAAGCCCAACGACTGGCTGGCGTGGGCGGTGTTGAAGGCGCCGATCTGTTGTTGGGTGATGGTGGCGTTGTCTTCGTAAAGTTGTTCGGCGTAGCCGGCGTTGTAGTCGCCGACCGCGTCCTGGGTGATCACGCTGCTGGCGTGGTCTTGCACGGCGGCGGCGTCGTTGCCCTGGCCCAGTTGGGTCTGGGTGGCGGTGCTGAACGGTGCCTGGGTCTGTTTCACGTCGGCGATGTTGGCGGTACCGACCTGGCTTTGGTTGGACAGGCTGTCGTCGGCCATCGCCTGGGCACTGATCATGACCAGGAGGGCGGCGGTGAGGGGCGTCAGTTTGAACATGATGATCTCTCCGATGATTTGCAGTGCTTAGCGATATTGCTTGACCGAAACGCTCATGCCGTTGCCCGACTGGGTCACGGCGCTTTGCAGCCCCGCGCCGGCCTGCTCGATGCTGGCGTCGTTGTTGTTGCCGTTTTGCGAAATCTGCGCGCGGTTGTGGCTGCCGTTCTGAGTGATCGAGGCGGCGTTGCCGGAACCGTTCTGGTTGATCAGCGCCATCAGGTCGCTGCCCTGTTGCAGGATGTACGCCTCCTGATTGCTGCCCGACTGCACGATCTGCCCGAGCAGCGACTGACCGTTCTGTTGCAGCAGGGCGACGTTGGCCTGGCCGAGCTGGTCGATCAGGGCTTGCTGACCCACCGGAGGGGGCAGTTCGCCGAGGTCGCTGCTGGTCGGGGCCAGGTCGTCGTTGTCCATCAGGTCGTCGGCGCGCACGCCCGCAGTGCTGCACAGCAGGAGCAGGCAAAGCAGGGCGGCGGTCGGCGTGTTCATGGCTCACATCCTGTCAGGCGTTAACCGGTTCGAAGTCGGCCCCAGCCACCCGCGAGTGGCTGGGGATCTGGCTTACAGCGTGGTCACCGAGACCGTGCGCACGGTGCCCTGGGACGAGCGGATCGTCGCGGTCGGGTTGGCCGATGGCACTACCGTCGTGTTGTTCAGCGTCAGCCGCCAGCGTCCGGTGACCGGTACGGTGGTGGTGCCGAGGGTGACCAGCCCGGTCGGGGTGGTGACCTGCACGGTGATGGTGTTGCCGGTGGTCACTGACGAGGTGCCGGTGAAGTCCCAGTTGAAGCGCCCGCCCGAGCGTGCCTGCACCGTGGAAGCGGTGACGGTGAAGGTTTCCGCTGCTGGCCGTGGCGACACTTGCACCGTGACCGTGGCCGGCGTCGACAGGGCGCCGAAGCTGTCCCGGGCGATGTAGGTGAAGGTCGTGGTGAACGCCGTGGTGACGGTGGCCGGTGGGGTGTAGGTGATTACCGTGCCGTCAGTGCTGACCGTGCCACGGCCGGCGGCCGGTTGGGTCAGGCTGGCGACGCCCAGCGGTACGTTGCCTTCCGGATCGGTGTCGTTGGCCAGTACGTTGATCGGGATCGCAACGCCCAACGTGGCGACGCTGTCGGCGACGGCGGTCGGTGCCCGGTTTGGCGCGACGGTGATCGTCACGGTGGCCGGGTTGGCCGAGGCCAGACCTTTGGCGTCCTGCGCTTTGTAGGTGAAGGTCGTGGTCAGTGGCGTGTTGACCACGGCTGGCGGCGTGTAGACCACGGCGGCGGTGCCGCTGAGGGCGACGGTGCCTTGGCCGGCCGCCGGTTGGGTCAGCGCGGTGATGCCCAGTGGGTTGTTGCCGTCGGGATCGCTGTCGTTGGTCAACAGGCTGAGGGTGATCGGCACGCCGAAACTGGTGCTGCCGGTGTCGGCGTTAGCGATCGGTGCCTGGTTTTCGCCGGTGTCCGGTGCGGTGCCGACTACGACGACTGCTTCAGTGTCACTGCCACCAGCGGCGGATTTCACCGTCACGGTGGCCGGTGGCTGAGTCAGGTCGGCGACGGTGATGCGCTGCAGGGTGCCGGACTTCGATAGACGTCCGTAGCCTTGGGCAACCATGTCCGGGATCGCTACTTCATCGGTCGATGTCGCTTCGATCAACAAGGTTTTGTTGGACCAGTTGTAGCGCGCAGTCTGCACTTTCACCACGTCGGTGAGCTTGCTCGACACCGATGTCGGGCGTGTGGTCCCGGCCGGGTTGGTCGCGGTCACGACGACGACTGACGGCAGGGTGCCGTTGCCCAGGCGCTGACCGAAGAACAAACCGGTATTGTCACCGGTCAGGCTGGTCTGGCAAGGCGTTGGCGGTGGGCCGGGCAGCAGCGCCACGGTTTCGCGGAAGCACAGGGTCGAGCTGCTGTCAGCCTTGGCGAACACTTCGGCACGCACACCGGCCGAGGTGCGGCGATAGGTGGCGCGGTCGAGTTCGACAGCGGTTTGCTGACGGTTGTCGAGCACTTTGCCGGCGACGGTAAACAGGCTGGTTTGAATCGTACCCGCAGCGGATGGCCCGACGATGCGTACGAAGTTGGTGTCGAATGGGCTGCCGGTCACGGCCTCGGTGAGGTTCGGATCACCGACGAAAGTTTCGACACCGCCGCTGTCAGGATTCACTTCGGTGTAAGGGCCGTTGACGCTGCGCAGGAACGGGCCAATGGCACCGGTCAATGCGCCGCTGAAGTTGCCCGGCGCGCCGATGCCGATGTCCTTGGTGATGTTGATCGCACGGCGCCCGGGGGTGGTGACGTTGACCGTTTCGACGCCATACGGGTGGGTGATGGTGTATGTGCCGGCTACGGGAACGTTCACCCGGATGCGAATTCGCGCGAAAGCTATTTGATCGCCGTCCACCGGATTACCGGAGGAAAACGCTGCTTCTATCCCCGCGACATAAGCGTCCATGCCATAGCCCGCGCCGTTGTTGGGAATAGTGGTTTCGGCGAGAAACCAGAAGGCTTCCGGCGGCCAGTTGTCGGGGAACACCATCGGCAGGCTGTCATCGAAGATGCCCGGTTCCGGCAGCAGAGTGCACATGTAGGCCGGTGGCGTGCTGACCGCTACTCGCGAGCTGGCGGCGCGCGACTGGCAGAGCTCCATCGACAGCAGATTGTTGTCCTGGTACCACATCGGGAATTTCCCGGTGGCAAAAGTGTAGGGGCCGGGGTCGACGGCGGCGAGTTGCGCATAGGCACTGCCGGTCAGCGAGAGAGCGAGCCCGAGCGCGTTGAGCGCAAAGCGTGGCCACTTGTTCATGATGCCTCCTGATGCGGATCTGGGCATGTGAGCGTTCATTGCACGATGACCACTTCTTCGGTGTCGCTGCCGCCGTTGGACGACGTCACGCGCACCTTGGCTGGCGGTATCGGCGAGATCCCGGTGGCCAGACTTTTCAGCGCGCCGTCGCCGCTCAGCGCACCGATGGCGGCGCCGCTGCCGGAGGTGGCGGTGAGTACGGGTGGCGAGGTTTCGTCACTGGTCGAGGCCACCACGGTGAGTTGTCCGGAGCTCAGGCTGTATTGCGCGCTCTGGATCACTACCAGGTCGGTCAGGGTCATGGGCAGGGTGGTCGGCGTGCTGCTGGCGATGGCCAGGTGGTTGTCGGCGGTCACTTGCAGGACGCTCGGGACGGTCGGGTTGGCCGACGATTGCGCATACCAGGCACCGGTGGAGTTGGCTTCGGTCATGTTCAGCACCGGGGTGAAACTGGTCACGGCGACGGTGCCGGGCGCTGGTGGTGCGAGGACGAACACGTCTTGCTGGGCGACCGGTGCGCTGGTCCCCGCCTTGCGTGAGTAAGTGCTGCGCTGGGTAATCATTGGTGTGGGTCGAACTACCGTCGACAACTTGCCGGAGACGGCAAATGTCGTCGTCCGCAGATCCAGACCATTGGGGCCTTCGATGCGGATGAAGTTGGTGTTGAACGGGCTGCCGGTCACGGCTTCTTCAAGGTTCGGATCACCGACAAACTGTTCTGCCGAGCCAGTCACCGGGTTGGTTTCGGTGTAGGGCCCGTTGAGACTGCGCAGGAACGGTCCGACGTCACCCTTGAGCGCGCCGTCGTAGGTTTTCGGTGTGCCGATGCCGATGTCGCGGGTCATGTTGATCGCGCGGCGGCCGGGCGTGTCGATGTTGAACACTTCGACGCCATACGGGTGGGTGATGACGTAGGTGCCGGCCGTAGGAATATCGACCCGGATGCGGATCCGCGCGAAGCTGATCTGATCGCCTTCCGCCGGGTCACCGCCACTGAACGCGGCTTCGATCGCCGAACCGTAGGAGAGGTTGATGCCGCGCGCGGCGTCGACAATCGTGCCGTCAGCGGTGAACCAGAACGCCTCGTCGGGGAAGTTGCTGGGGAAGGCCAGCGGTTGAGCGTCATCGAATATGCCGGGGGCCGGCAGCAGCGAGCACATGTACGAAGGCGCGCCGGGTGTGCTCGGCACGCGTGAGCTGAGTGCTTTGGACAGGCACAGATCCAGGGTGCGACCGTGGGTGTCCTGATACCAACTGGCGAAACCGCCAGTGGCCACCGTGTACGGACCCGGGTCAACAGCAAACAAAGCGGCCTGGGCTATGCCCTGGGCCAACGCGCTCACGACCAGGACAGTCGCGGTTTTGGACAGTAAAGGGTGCATGAGTTAATCCCTCTATCGAAGTACCTGCCCCTTGGGGATGGGTCAGTTGCACAGGGCCTGTACACCTTCCATGCCAAGGTGTGGTGGATGGGCGGG
Organism: Pseudomonas sp. P4_D7; assembly: GCF_056401755.1. Taxonomy (NCBI): domain Bacteria; kingdom Pseudomonadati; phylum Pseudomonadota; class Gammaproteobacteria; order Pseudomonadales; family Pseudomonadaceae; genus Pseudomonas; species Pseudomonas sp. P4_D7. Next base: position 61,886 of record NZ_JBFUIR010000029.1, read on the forward strand.
AGATGGCCGGATTAGAGGGATTTGCAGGTGTGAAGTTGGGGTTTTTGGCCCGCGGGGAAAGGGCGTCATTCCCCAGAATCGGGGGCGGTGGGGATGACCATCATGGCCTGCCGAACACAGATCCTTGTAGGAGTGAGCCTGCTCGCGATAGCGGTATGTCTGTGATGAAAATGTCGACAGGCCCACCGATGCAGTCGAAATCGCTTCCGGTTGAGGAGGGCACGCTACGCTTGGGTTCGCGCAAGCAACCGTTCAACCTGCTGCGCTGGTTTTCGCTGATCAGCATGGCCGTGATCGGCACCGTGGCCATCGCACTGGGCGCGGTTTCAACGCGTTTCGTGATCGAAGAAAGCGTGCAGCGCGATGCCTTGCTCACCGCGCAGTTCATTCAGGCCATCGCGTCCGCCGAAGTGCGCCACGTGTCGATTCCCAACATCCGCACGATGGGCGAGTTGCTCGATCCACGTCAGGACAAGGATTTTCCCGATGTCGACCCGCAGGCCCGGGCAGGTGCGCGCGGTGAATTTCTCGACCACATCGAACACCTGCCGGACGTGATTCTCGCCAACATTTACGCGCCGGACCGCCAGGTGATCTGGTCGACCAATCCAGCGCTCATCGGCACCAGCATCCATGCCGACGAAGACCTTGATCGCTCCTTTAACGAAAAGATTCCGGTGTCGGCCAGTTACCACGACGTCGACAAGGCCCGGGAAGAGCAGAAGTTCGTCATCCCGCCGGATTACATCTTTATCGAGAACTACATTCCGCTGTTCGACGCCGAGGGCAAGAACGTTACGGCGATGGTCGAGATCTACAAGGAACCCAAGGATTTGATCACGCGCATGGAGCGCGGGCTGGCCCTGATCTGGCTAGCCACTGCGCTCGGCGGCGGGCTGATTTACCTGGGCCTGTACTGGATCGTCCGGCGCGCGGCGATTCTGCTCGCGGCCCAGCAAAAACAACTGATCGCCAATGAAACCTTTGTTGCCCTCGGCGAGATGTCCTCCGCTGTTGCGCATAGCCTGCGCAACCCGTTGGCGACGATCCGTTCCAGTGCAGAACTGGCGCTGGAGTTCGATGCCGGCCCGGCAGAAAAGAACATCAAGGACATCATCGGCCAGGTCGACCGCATGTCGAAATGGGTGCGCGAGTTGCTGCAGTCCCTGCGTCCGCTCAACGATGACCCGGAACCGGTGAACCTGGTAGCGGCGCTGCACGAAAGCCTTGTCGCTTTTGAACAGCAGATCGCCAAGGCCGGCGTGCAGGTGGTGTTTCATCCGCAACACACGCCGATGGTGCTCAGCCAACCGGTACAACTGACGCAGATCCTCAACAGCCTGCTGGCCAACGCGCTGGAGGCGATGGACAAGGGCGGCACATTGACTGTCAGCCTCGAACCGAGTGATGACCGTGGCGTGTGCGTGGTGCTCAGTGACACGGGTAAAGGCATGAACGAAGAACAACGGACCATGGCGTTCCGGCCGTTTTTTACCACCAAGTCTGGCGGCCTCGGGGTCGGTCTGGTGCTGGTCAAACGCATCATGGAGCGCTTCGGCGGCGGCGTGACCCTCGACAGCCGCGAAGGTGAGGGCACCTCGGTTCGATTGGCATTCCAATTAGTCCAATGACGGGCCTATTCCATTTCGCGGACTGCCGAAGACTGCGATCTATCGACTGATCGTTCCCTCGCTCTGCGTGGGAATGCAGCCGGGGACGCTCTGCGTCCCATGGAACGCGGAGCGTCCCTTGAGGCATTCCCACGCAGAGCGTGGGAACGATCAACACTTCCACCGCTGCAGAATTTCACGGGCCAAAAATTTATGAACTTCCCCCATCACTGGGTGTCAAGCCCCGGTCACCGGGGAGTGGGGAAACCCGCAGACCTTCCAAGTCCCTGTTACAACTGGAAATAATTTCTTGGCGCACTAGTTGCAAAACACCATCACCCCTTCCTTGATGAGGCGGCTGGTGATGGACAGAACAACGCGCAACCCAAGCAATACCTTTCTGCTGACGCCTCTGAGTGTCTTTCTGATGTTGACCCTCGGCACCGTGGCCGGCGTTCGCGCCAGTCCGATCGATGACGAACGACAGCCAGAAACCTCCGACCCGTCGGCGTACTACGACGAGCCGGCAGACGAACCGACGGCGCTCAACGCCATCCTGACCATGCCCGAGGCCAACGAAGACTCCTTCGACTTGCCCGACGGCGTCAAAGGCACCCGTGCCTCGACACGCACGGAGAACGTCCTGCCGCCGGCCGTGCAGACCAGTTTCAACTACCCCACCAACGGCAAGCCGAGCCCGCTCTATGGCGCGCAGCCGTTCACCCAGCAGTTGACCCTGTTCGAAGAGTTCGGCCCGGAAAAACTCGACCCGACCACCCCGGCCGCGCCATTGCCGTTTCCGCCCGCTGCGATCGGCCCGGCACCGGCTCAGGACCCGAACAACGTCGCCCGCAGCGCGCCACCCGGCACCGCCCTTGATGCGTTTTTGCGCCAACCGGGGCTGACGCCGTTTCCCAGCCAGTTCTCTAACGTGGTCGACCGCAACCCGTGGCAGGCGCAGATCGAAGTGTTCCTCAATCGCCACATCGGCTCGTCCGCTGAAGGCCGGCCACCAGGAAAAGGCTGGGCACACCAGCGCTGGAACGAGTTCTACCCACAGGTCGCCTATAAAACCGCGCAGACCGGCGCGCGCCTCAATGGTGGCCTGCGTGACAGCGTGCAAATGCACCATTACGCGGTGGGCGAATTCGGCCCCGGTGGCCTGTACCACAACGTCGCGGGTGTACCGCTGACTGACGGTACTGCGAAAGGCGTCGACCCGCGTTTCCACCCGGCCATGCCGGTGCAGAACCACAACGCAGTGTGGACCTTCGACGGCACGCTGCCGCCGAAACTGTTGATGGTGCGTTACGGCCAACCGGTGATGATGCGTCACTACAACGGCTTGCCGATCGATCCGTCGGCCAACCGTGGTTTCGGTCTGCACACCATCAGCACCCACGAGCACAACGGTCACGCGCCGGCAGAAAGCGACGGTTATGCCAACGCGTTCTTCTTTCCGGGGCAGTTCTATGACTATCGCTGGCCGATCCAGCTCGCCGGTTACGACAGCATCAACACCAAGGCTGAAGACCCGCGCGCGGCGTTCCCCTGCGCACCGGGTGAAACCCTGTGGGTCAACGACCTCGCACCGGCGAAAAAGACCTGTGACAACGGTACCATCAAGATCCGGGGCGACTGGCGCGAGACCATGAGCACCCACTGGTTCCATGACCACATGCTCGATTTCACCGCGCAGAACGTCTACAAGGGCAACGCGGCGATGATGAACTACTACAGCGCGCTGGATCGCGGCAACGAGTCGGTGAACGACGGCGTCAACCTGCGATTCCCCAGTGGCAGCGCTTTGCCATGGGGTAACCGTGACTACGATGTCAATCTGGTGTTCGCCGACAAGGCGTGGGATCAGGAAGGCCAGTTGTGGTTCAACCCGTTCAACACCGACGGCTTCCTCGGTGATCAGGTGCTGGTCAACTGGCAGTGGAAACCGGCCCTCGACGTGCGTGCGCGCAGTTATCGCTTCCGCATCCTCAATGGCTCGGTGTCGCGCTACTTCAAACTGGCGTTGGTGCGGGAAATCAAAGGCAGCGGCGGCGAGTTCCAAGGGCCGAAAAACTCCGGCGTGACCTACAGCCGCGTGCCGTTCCACATGATCGCCAACGACGGCAACATCATGGAGCACAGCGTGCCGTTCGACGGCAGCATGGACCTCGACGCCGATGGCGATAAACAGAACCACAACGCGATCCTGCCGACCCAGGGCATCGCCGAGCGCTTCGATATCATCGTCAACTTCTCGAAAAACGGCATCAAGCCGGGGGACAAGCTGTTTTTCGTCAACCTGCAGGCCCACGACGACGGCAAGGGACCCAAAGAGGTCATTCCGTTGGGCGACATCCTGTCGGAAAAATACCTGGCAGTGATCAAGCAGACCAGCAAAGGCCCGCAATGGGACAGAGGCGATCCGGCGGTGGGCAAGGTCTTGCAGCTCAACGTCAAGGCTTACACCGGTCAGGATCTGGCGATGAACCCGGCAGCCTACGAACCGGCGAAACCGGGCAAGGCGGAAGGGCTGGTGATGATCCCGTTGAAGCTCCATCGCGACAACGCCGCCGACAAAGCCCTGCTGGCCAAGGCTCGCCACCGCACCTTCACCTTCGGCCGTTCCGACGGCACCGATGAAGCGCCCTGGACGGTCAAGACTGACGGCGGGTTCGGCTTCCACATGGACCCACGCCGACTCAATGCCTCGACCCAATTGTCCAGTGGCYCGACCGATGCCGGTGTCACCGGGTTCGGTACGCTGGAGGTGTGGAAGATCAAGGCTGGCGGCACGGGCTGGAGCCATCCGGTGCACGTGCACTTCGAGGAGGGCATTATTCTCAGTCGCGGCGGCAAGGCACCGCCGGAATGGGAAAAATGGGCGCGCAAAGATGTCTATCGGATTGGTTCTGAAGCGGATGGTCTGGACAACGTCGAGATGGCGATCAACTTCCGCGAGTTCGCCGGGACCTACATGGAGCACTGCCACAACACTCAGCATGAGGACAACTCGATGCTGCTGCGTTGGGACCTGGAGAAACCCGGTCAGCTGCAACTGATGCCAACCCCACTGCCAAGCTGGGACGGTGTGCGCTACGTCAACTCGGCCGCGCTGCCTACCTTCCGCAGCGGCGACGGTATGGGCCCACAAGTGGTGATCAAGCCATGAACCGTCGCCACGGTGACAGCCAACCCGTGCATACCCCGCGCTCCCGGGCGCTGGGCATGCACCTGGTGCTGATGCTGGTGGTCTGTGTGCTCGCCAGCCGTGTGCTGCTGGCGCACCAGGCCAGCGTCGGCGAGCCACCAGCGGCGAGCGAATCCGCCACCCCGTGGGGTGGCGACTATTTCCCCAACACCTTGCTGACCGATCAGGACGGTCAGCAGGTGCATTTCTTCGATGACCTGATCAAAGACAAAGTGGTGGTGATCAACTTCATCTTCACTTCGTGCAGCGATTCCTGCCCCTTGGAAACCGCGCGCCTGCGCCAGGTGCAAAAACTGCTCGGTGATCGGGTCGGCCAGGACATCTTTTTCTACTCGATCAGCATCGATCCGCTCAGTGATACGCCCGAAGTGCTCAAGGCCTATTCGCAGCGCTTTAAAGTTGGCCCCGGCTGGAGGTTTCTCACCGGCGAGTTCGAAGACGTCACCGACCTGCGCAAAAAACTCGGGCTGTTCATCGAAGGCGTCGACAACGGCCGCAACAAGGACCACAACCTCAGCCTGATAGTCGGTAACCAGACCACCGGGCGCTGGATGAAAGCTTCGCCGTTCGAAAACCCGTGGATCCTCGCCGATCAACTGGCCAACACCTTGCAGAACTGGAAGCAGCCGAGCATCGAAGAAAGCTACGCCAATGCCCCGGACATTCGTCCGCCGAGCAATGGCGAAGAACTGTTCCGCACCCGCTGCGCCTCCTGCCACAGCCTCGGCCCAATGGATGGCCAGGGCCTTGGCATGCGCAGCATCGGCCCTGACCTGATCGGCGTGACCCGTCACCGTGATCCGAAGTGGCTGAATCGCTGGATCCGCGAGCCGGATCGCCTGCTCGCGGAAAAAGACCCGATTGCCTTGCAACTCTACGAACAATTCGAGCGAATCCCGATGCCCAACCTGCGCCTTGACGAGCAATCAACACAGTCGATCATCGATTTTCTCAGTGACGAAACCGAGCGCCAGCAACCATCCACCACGGCCGTGGCCGACGGTGCTTTGACGCCAGTAAAACCGGGCGATCCAGCCGCGACGGTGAGTCAGATGCGGTAGCGGCGAAATAGCATCATTGAACCGTGTGTCGCGGTCAGAGCCACCTACACTGATGGCAGTAACTGGCTCGATACAAAACCTCCAGGGCACTCCCATGCAGCGACTGGAAGCACAACAAACACCTGCGCCGGACACCCCGGCGGCAATGGGCAAGAGCTGGCGCGAACAGTTCAATCTGCTGCGCTGGTTCTCGCTCGCGAGTTTTTTCATCATTGCCGCCGTGGCGGTGGGCCTTGGCTATATCTCCACGCGCTTCATCGTCACTGAAAGCGTTGAGCGCGATGCGTTGCTGACGGCGCAATTCGTTCAGGCCATCGGCGCAGCGGAAATACGCCACGCCGGTATCACCCCGGCGCGCACCATGGGCGAAATGCTCGACCCGCGCCAGGACGACAACTTTCCCGATGTCGATCCCGTTGCCCATGCAGCCGCCCGCGCCGAGTTCCTCGACCATGTCCAACACCTGCCCGACGTTCTCCTGGCCACGGTGTACGCGCTGGATCGTACGGTGATCTGGTCGACCAATCCGGAACTGATCGGGGTCAAGTTCGAGGATGACGACGAACTCGACGAATCGTTCGAGATGAAAGTCGCGGTGTCTTCCAGTTATCACAAGATCGACGATGAGAAACCCGAGCAGCAGTTACTGCGCGAGCCGAAGTATTTGTTCATCGAGAACTACATCCCGATGTTCAACGCCGACAAAAGCAAAGTCGTCGCCATGGTCGAGATCTACAAGGAACCGGCGGATCTGGTCGACCGCATCGACCGTGGATTCGCCTCGATCTGGGCGGCGACCTGTTTCGGTGGTGCGGCGATCTTTCTCGCGTTGTTCTGGATCGTCCGCCGCGCGGCGAAACTGCTGCAGAGCCAGCAGCAACAGTTGATCAGCAATGAAACCTTTGTCGCCCTCGGCGAGATGTCTTCGGCGGTGGCGCACAGTCTGCGTAATCCGCTGGCGACCATTCGCTCCAGCGCCGAACTGGCCCAGGAAATCGCCAGCCCCGGTGCGCAGCGCAACATCGGCGACATCATCAGCCAGGTTGATCGCATGTCGCGCTGGGTGCGCGAGTTGCTGGTGTCGCTGCGGCCGATGAACGACGACGGCGAGGCGGTGGACCTGGTGATGGCGGTCGAAGACACCGTTGGCGCCTTCGAAGCATTGATCAAACGCTGCAACGTCGAAGTGCGCTTCACTGCGCAGAATTGCGCGCCGGTCGTCAGCCAGAAGGTGCTGCTCACGCAAATCCTCAATAGCCTGTTTGCCAACGCCCTGGAAGCGATGCCCAAGGGCGGTGTGCTCAGCGTCGAATTCGAATCGCCGCAGCCCGACCGCGTGCGCCTGACCGTGAGCGACACCGGCAAGGGCATGAGCGCGCAGCAGCAACTGTTGGTGTTCAAACCGTTTTTCACCACCAAACAGGGCGGCCTCGGGGTTGGTCTGGCGTTGGTCAAAAGAATCATGGAGCGTTTTGAAGGTTCGGTCGTGCTGACCAGCCGCGAGCAGGAGGGAACCCGCGTCAGTCTCAACTTCAAAGTGGCATCGGGAGGGGAATATGGAACACAGCATTCTGCTGGTCGAGGATGACGAACTGCTGGCCGAGAATATTCAGACCTACCTGGAGCGCAAGGACTTCGAGGTGACCGTCTGCCATTCGGCCGAAGACGCGTTGGCGCAACTGGAAACCTTCATGCCCGACATTGTGCTGACCGACAACTCGCTGCCGGGCATGAGCGGTCACGACCTGATCCAGAAGCTGCGCATCAGCGCGCCGGATCTCAAAGTGATCATGATGACCGGTTACGGCAACGTCGAAGACGCCGTGGTGGCGATGAAGGAGGGCGCCTTTCACTACGTCACCAAACCGGTGGCTTTACCGGAGCTGAAACTATTGCTCGACAAGGCCCTGGCCACCGAGCGGATGGAGCGCACGCTGTCGTTCTATCAGGAGYGCGAGGCGCAGAAATCCGGGGTGCAGGCGCTGATCGGCGACTCGGCGCCGATGCAGTACCTGAAAAATACCATCGGCCAGTTGCTCGACGCCGAGCGACGCATGGCCAACACCGATCTACCGCCGGTTTTGGTGGAAGGCGAGACCGGCACCGGCAAAGAGTTGGTGGCCCGCGCGTTGCACTTCGACGGTCCGCGTAGCAAAGGGCCGTTCATTGAATTCAACTGCGCGTCGATTCCATCGAATCTGGTCGAGTCAGAGCTGTTCGGCCATGAGAAGGGCGCATTCACCGACGCCAAGGACCGCCGGGTCGGGCTGGTGGAAGCGGCGGATGGTGGCACGCTGTTTCTGGATGAGATTGGTGAAATGGACCTGCTGTTGCAGGCGAAGATTTTGAAGTTGCTGGAGGACCGCACCATTCGCCGGGTCGGTTCGGTGAAGGAGCGCAAGGTCAATCTGCGGGTGATCAGTGCGACCAACTGCAACCTTGAACAGATGGTGCAGCAGGGCAAATTCCGCCGTGATCTGTTTTTCCGCCTGCGGATCATTTCGATCAAAGTGCCACGCCTGTATGCCCGGGGCGACGATATTCTGTTGCTGGCGCGGCACTTTCTCGCCAGCCACGGCAAACGCTATGGCAAACCGAATCTGCATTTCAGTCAGCAGGCCGAAGAGCTGCTGCTCAGTTACACCTGGCCGGGCAATGTGCGCGAGCTGCGCAACATGCTCGAACAAACCGTACTGCTGGCGCCGAGCGACACCATCGCTGCGCATCAGCTCAACGTGTGCATGAGCCTGGTCGACGAGCAGCCGCTGCATATTCATGAAGCACCGATGCACTACGAACCGCGTCCGGCGAGCAACACCGAATCGATGAACCTGCCGGAAGTCGAGCGCGACATGGTGCGCAAAATGCTCGACAAGACCGACTGGAACGTCACCAAATCCGCGCGCCTGCTGGGCCTGAGCCGCGACATGCTGCGCTACCGCATCGAAAAACTCGGCCTCGCCCGCCCGGATAAACGGCAGTGGTAACCCAGGCACACCGCATTTCCCCTGTAGGAGTGAGCCTGCTCGCGATAGCGGTGTGTCAGTCGACCTCTTTATTGCTGACACACCGCTATCGCGAGCAGGCTCACTCCTACAAGGGATCGGTGGTGCCGCAGATGTTGTGAGCAACCCGGATCAATGCTGCTGCCGACTCAAACACTCCAGCAAACAACCCGGATCCAGCACCTCGTCATTCACATAAATCCCGCGCTCGGCATCGTACGTGCGGATAAACACCCGCACCGTCGCGTCCGCCACAGTCGGCAGTTGTGAATCGTAGAACTCATGGTCACCCGGGATCACTACAAAATCCTGCGGCGCCGTATCGTCGTAAGGCTTGGGCGGCGTGGAACTCAGTGAATACGGGGCAGGGTGGGCGAAGGGCTGGTTCGGCCCGTAATAATTGAAATTGCTGTCCAGCGCTTGCGCCTGAGTGGCAGCGAGCAGACAGCCGGTCAACAACAGCCGATCGAGCATATGCATGGCGGCACCTGCGAGTGCGGTTTTCCCCAAGGCTATTAACTATAGCTGCCCGACATTCAAACAACCGGGTGATTGATCACGTGCTCCGGTTGTGCGCAGGCCTTGAGCACATAGCCGATTGCGCGAAGAAACTCTTCGTTATCCCCATTTGCAAGAACCTGGGACAGGTATTCGCTGATGGCTTCGTCACTGTCCAGCAGTGCTATCACGTCGAAATTCGTCAAAGTCTGGCTCATGGTTAAGCCTCCTTAGCCATTTTTGTGCGCGTCGGATGACTGCGCTTTGTGAGGGTATCCACGTGAGCAGAGTTGAATAGTCAGCCGTGTCCTTTATCTGTTTTGATAATTCGCCGACATTTGTAGGCCAGAACACCCTGATATGTAGGAGTTGCCGCAGGAATTGGCTTACAAGTTTGCAACAACCGCAATTGCCGGGCTGATCTAGACTCGGATCCGCTCAATCACGAGCATCGTCCGGAGTGCGCCATGGAAGTGCCCAACAATAAAACCGCCATCGAAAGCAATCGGCAGGCGTGGAACGATTCCGCCCGCCATCACCAGGATTCGCCTGATTGGCAGGCCTTGCTCGGCGAAGTCGCACAGGCGGATTTCTCTTGCCTCGATGAGACCCTGAGCGGGTTGCTGGAGGTCGATGGCAAGGATGTGATTCAACTGGGCTGCAACAATGGCCGTGAGAGTCTCTCGCTGTTTGCGCTTGGTGCCAGAAGCGTGGTCGGCGTCGATCAATCGGCGGCGTTTCTAGAACAGGCCCGCGAGCTGAACAAGCGTTCACCGCACAAAGCCGAGTTCATCGAAAGCGATATCCATCATTTGCCAGCGTCCTTGCACAATCGCTTCGATGTGGCGCTGATCACCATTGGCGTTTTGAACTGGATGCCGGACATCGGCGAGTTCTTCCGCCACGTCGCCTCGACCCTGAAACCGGGCGGGAAACTGGTGATCTACGAAACCCACCCGTTTCTGGAAATGGTCGACCCGGATGGGGAAGATCCCTATCGCCTCGCGAGTTCGTACTTCCGCGCCGAACCGTTTGTGCAGGAAGAACCGATTGTCTATGTCGGCAAGGTTGAGCAGCAGGCGGCGAAGTCGTATTGGTTTGTGCACACGCTGGGGGCGATTTTCGGTGGTGCCATCGGGGCAGGGCTGAATATTGCGCACTTCAGGGAGTATGCGCATTCGAATCGGGAAGAGGTGTATGACCGGTATCTGAATCAGGAAGCGCAGATGCCGATGTGTTTTACCTTGGTCGCCAGCAAGGCCTGAATTGTTCATTGCCTTACTGGCCCCTTCGCGAGCAAGCTCGCTCCCACATTGGATCTGCGCCGAGCAAAAATCCAATGTAGGAGCGAGCCTGCTCGCGAAGGCGGCCTCATGACCGCCACAACCTTTCAGAGTTGAATCAAGCCTGCGCCGCCGCACTCACCACCGGCCGCCCTGGTTTGCGCAGCGGTTCCAGACGCGAACCCTCATACCGCGTTTCGCGGAAAAACTTCCAGCGCCCGAACAGGCAGTAAACGTGCATCACGCGGCCCTGCTCGTGGTAACCCATGCGCAGATGCAGCTTCAGCGCCGGAATATTGTGCGTCTCGCACACATCCACCACCTTGTCGCAACCCTGCGCCGCCATCGCCTCCCACAGCGCCACCTGCACGTCCACCGACAGGCTGCTGCCGAAATACGCACGGGTCATCTCACCACCGAATTCAAAGAACTCGCCGGGCTTCACCGGGAAGGTGCAGCCATAATAGTGCCGGTCGTGATAGTCGCGGATGCTGCCCCAGATAAACGCAACGGCGTGGTCATCCTTATCGAGGTACATGTGCCCGGTGTGACCCTCGGCCGCCAGTTCCGCCATGGTGCCTACCCGGTCACCAAAATGCTTGGTGAACGCCACGGCATTCTCCGGTGTGATGTCGACTTTGCGCAGCCCGTCGTAAGGCCGCAGCTTGTGCGGCGGTACCGGGCTGACCAGGTCACGCTCCATCCACAACAGTTCCCAATGGAAGAACACGTAGCGTTTCCACAACGTGCCGAACGTGCGGCCGAAGCCTTTTTGCCGGATGCGCTCTTGTAGTTTTTCGATCACGCTCATGATGCCCTCCGTGGCCGCAGCCCGGGTGTGGTGGATGGTGCTTTTGTGGGTATAGATCACGCTGGCCAGTTAATTTCAAAGGGCCACTTTGGAAAGTATTTCAGCGTGTGTAACTCAATCGAGTGCCGTCGCCCCGCGTAGAAAATTCTTGTTCAGATCGCTATAGGAAACCCGCGCAACGCCCGTCAGCCGCTGCTCTAGCACAAGGCTCAATGACTCGTTCGGGTTGAGATAGGCGTCACCGAAATCGGCGCCGAGTTGCGTCGGGTGGGCGACGATTTCCAGCACGCCGTCGGTCGGCGCGTTGCCGTTGCGCAGGTCGATCGGCGTGCACACATAGTCGGCGGTAACGCCGGCCAGACTCTGCAAACGCCAATTGAGCAATCCCTTGAACACACGCTTGGGCAGATTGAGGTTCTGCCCCAGGTTGCGCGCCAGCCGAATCGGTACACCTTGATGCGCGGCAAACCGCGCGACGATCTCGCCGATCGGCCAGATGTTGTGCACGTGCTGGTGAGAATCGATGTGGCTGGGACGCATGCCGTGATCGACGCAGCGCTGCCACTGCGCCTGCAATTCTTCGCGTACCGCCTTGCGATCCTCGCGGCCCAGCCAGAAACTGTGGCGCGGCAGGCTGAGGTCAAACACGCCGAAGTCATCGCAAAAGGTGCGACGCGCCAGAATCCCCAGGCTCAGTGGTCGTCCGTAAGTCAGGTTGAAGTGCAGCCCGACCCGACCTTGCAACGTCGGATGCCGCGCCATGGCACACGCCGCTTCGAACGCCGGCATGTTGGCCATGGCGGTGGCAGAACTGATGACCCCAGCCTGAAACGCGGCGAAGATCACCGAATTTTCGTTCGGACTAAGGCCGAAATCGTCAGCGTTGACTATGACTTGGCGAGGCATGTTCGCCCTCCGTGGTGATCGCGACAGGTTTCGGTGTGGGTTTCGCAGGCTCGGTACGACGGGCGCGCCAGGCTTGTACGTGCGGTTTGAGGCGATGCCACAGGCGCAGGCCCAGGCCGAGCACCAGACCACTCGGCCGCCAGGAATAAAAACTCCAGCGCCAGTGCTCCAGTTGTCCGGTCATGCGTTCATGCAGTTGATGACTGGAGTTTTCCAGGCTGACCCGCGAGGCGTCGATCCAGCGCCAGTTGTCGTCCAGCCCCCAGCGAATCCATTCCTCCAGCAACACCCGGCCGCTGCCCAGATCCGCGTATTGCGGCAGGAAGGCGAGGTTGTAATCGTAGAGCCGTCCTTGCTCCAGCAGACCGAGGCGATAACTGATGCAGTGGCCATTCAGTTCCAGCGTCACCACCCGCACCAGGCCCTGGCCGGCGAGGGCGGTGAAGGCGCGCTCGATCAGTTGGCGGCTGCGTTCGCTGGCGAAAATCCCCACGCCTTCGTCGCCTTTCCAGCTCACCGCTTCGACGTCGCTGATGACCTTTAACAGCGGGCCCATGCTCAACGCATCGGGCACGATGCGCCGCACTTCGGCACCGCACGCGGCGATCCGCTTGCGTGCCCGCCGCAGCTTGTAGCGCGGGTCGCCGGAGACTTCCTGATGATCGGCCTCGCTGATCAGATGCACCGGCACCCGACAACTCAGGCGTCGTTCAGCGGTGGAACTGCGCGCCATCCATTCGGTCAGCGCACTTTCCTCACCCGCAGGTTCGGACAACTCATTGAGTTGCAGCAACGCGTGGGGCAGCCGTTGGTGAATCAACAGCAAGGCCTTGCGCATGTCTTCATGGCCAAGCAAAGACAACAGCGCCAAACGATCGGCCAGTGGATACCCCAAGTGATGCACGACCCGGAACGGCAGGCCGGCAAAGCGCTCGCGATTCGCCACCAATGGCAGGCACAGACGCAATTCGTCCGCTTCCCACCCCAGCAGAATGTGCAAACGCTCATCCGCGCCAAGGGCCTGCTCGGCCGCGCACAACCAACCGAGGTGGTTGAACGGCGTGTGATCCGTCACCCGCAGGCGCAGCGCTTCATACGCTGCTTCCGGGAAATCGGCGGCGCACAGCGAAGTGCGCCATTCGAATCGCGTCACCATAGACTCAGGCCGCCGTGGCTGTTACGGGTGGACGGGAAGGTTTGCGCAGCGCATCCAGACGCGAACCGCTGTAGCGGCTTTCGCGGTAGAAACGCCAGCGACCGAACAAGGTGTACACATTCATGATGCGGTTCTGCTCGGTATAGCCCATGCGCAAGTGCAGCTTGAGCGCCGGGATGTTGTGGAATTCGCAGACGTCGACAACCTTGTCGCAACCCTGTGCAGCCATGGCTTTCCACAGCTCCAGTTGCAGATCCACCGACAACTCGCTGCCCCAGTAGGCGCGGGTCAGTTCACCGCCGAACTCGAAGAACTCGCCGGGTTTCACCGGAAACATGCAACCGTAATAGTGCCGGTCGAAATAGTCCCGCGAACTGCCCCAGATAAACGCCACGGCATCGCCCTGATCGTCCAGGTGCATGTGCCCGGTGTGACCTTCTTTGGCCAGCTCTGCCATGGTGCCGACGCGGTCGCCGAAGTAGCGCGCGAAGGCGCTGGCGTTGTCCGCCGTGATCTTCACCACCCGCAGCGGCGGGTACGGTTTGAGGTTGTGCGGCGGCACCGGGCTGACCAGATCGCGCTCCATCCACAGCAGTTCCTGATGGGAAAAGATGTAGTGTTTCCACGCTTTTTTGGCGGTAGCAGTGAGTCCTTTCTGCCGCAGGTGTTCAGTCAGTTTGCTTAGCATGTTCATGGTTTTGGCTCCTGATGACGAGGCATCGCGCGGCCACAGGCCTGCGCGGCTGAACATCAACGGACGGTTCATGAAGCGCTCCAGCCGAGGGCGAACAGGGTTTGCCCCGGCAGCTCGAAACGCACACGCCCGTCCTGGCAGGTAAACGGCGCGTCGCGACTGCGATTGTCAGCACCGAAGTAGCGCAGGGCGCCGTTGTTCAGCGGACACTTGGCGCCGGCCAGGTCCACACGTTGCAGTCGAGTGCCTTTATTTACCCCGAGCAATACGCGCTGATCGTCGCCGGCCATCGCCAGCACATCGACTTCAAAGGCATCGTTTTCCAGCCACAGCACCTGATGCAGCCAGTGTTGGGCTATGAATTGCTGGGCCAGGCCTACCGGCTTCAGCTCGAAGTGTTGTTCATCGGCCGAGACGCGCAGCATGCCCTTGGGGTACTGCGGCTCATCGGCGGCCTGGAACCAGTTGAGCATCGTCAACAAGCCATCCTGCGACGCGTTGATCACCACCGACGCCCACCACAGCGAGGTGTAGTGGGTTTCCTGATCATAAGGGCTGAGGCTGGAGCCGCTGGACAGATTGGTCTGGTCGAGCAACAAGGCTTTGCGCGGCTGGCCTTTGCCATCGAGGCCAACCAATTCGGCCGCGCGGCGCACGCTGTCGCGATAGACTCGTGTGGCGAGCAGGTCGCGGATCATCCATTCGTGCCACGCCAGTGCGTCAACCTGATCGCCGGATTCGCTGAGCAGACGCCGCGCCCAATCGATGCCGCGCTTGTCCGCAGCGTTATTGGCAAACGGCCCGTTGACCAGCCGCGAACTGGCCGGCATGGCGATGCGCACGCCGGCCTTGGCATTGGCCGGATCGCTGCGCACCTGCCGCGCCATGCTGGTGAAAATCGCCTGATACTGCGCGTAACTGGAATAGTTGAGGTTCGGCTCATCGGCAAAACCGATGTAGTGGGTGCCCTTGCCACCCAGCGCTCGGGTGCTGGCTAACCACGCATCAAGCCCGCCGTTGCTTTGCACATCGGCGCGCAAGTCAGCCTGGCGCTGACTGCCGGCGAGCAAGGTGATGTCCTGCCTGATGCCGAAACGCTCCTGATACACCTGACGGAACGCGTCTTCGAACTGCGGATTCTTCGCCGTCACGTCGACAAAACTGTAGTAACTCGCCGCCGTCGGTTTCAGCGCATCGAACGCGGCATGACTGGCGGGTGGCGGCATCACGTAGGGCAGGGCGATGCCCAGGTCCGGCGTGCGCCCGAGCACTTTGTCGTGCAAGACCAGATGCGTCTGACCGGCGTCTTCACGCAGCGCTTTCAGTTGCTGCGGGTTCTGCGCGAACAGGTTGGCCGTGCCATCCAGCCAGAACGCTGCTTTGCCGCTGCCTTGCAGACGCAGACGCCAGACTTGCTCGCGCTCGCTGACGGGCAGGGCAACCTGATCGAACTGCCAATAGGCGCGATAGGGTTTCAGCGCCAGCGTCAGTTGCTGCTCAGCGCCGACCCGCTGTGCCTGCAACCCTCTGACACCTCCGTGAAACTTGCCCGCCAGCACCGCGTGTTCACCTGGCGCAACCTTGAAATACAACTCGTCGCCGTTGCGGGTGTCGACGCTGAAATGCACTTTCGCCGGGGCGAACAGCGCGACCGTGTGCTCGTCATGTTCGACGCGGTAATTGCGGAAGCTGTAGCCGGGAATTTCCAGCCGATAACTCGCCGCGCCGGGCAGCAGTGGCCAGCTCTGACTGCCACGAATTTCACTGGCCTTTATAAAACGATCACCTGCCAGTTTGCCCTGGCCATCGAGCAAATACAGATGCTCTTCATTGGCATCGGCCTGCCACGCCGGCGTCCAGCGCACGGTCAGCGTGTCCGGGCGATCGGTTTGCAGATACAGGCTGCCGTCACGAATCTCGGCCCAGCGCATCGACGCCGCGAAGGCGTCCAGCGACAGGCCGAGACCGAGCAGCAGGGCCAGGCCTTTCATGCGGTTTTGCGCCGTTGCAGCATCAGCCACATCGGTGTGACGTCGCGCGGCAGAATGATCAGGGTTTGCCAG
Organism: Pseudomonas sp. P4_D7; assembly: GCF_056401755.1. Taxonomy (NCBI): domain Bacteria; kingdom Pseudomonadati; phylum Pseudomonadota; class Gammaproteobacteria; order Pseudomonadales; family Pseudomonadaceae; genus Pseudomonas; species Pseudomonas sp. P4_D7. The sequence goes on from NZ_JBFUIR010000029.1 coordinate 78,184, forward strand.
AACGGCACGTCGCTCAAACGGCAGTAAAGCACCAGCATTGCCACGGTCACCGCCAGGTAGGCAATCGACGAAGCCGCCGCCGCGCCGACGATGCCGTAAGCCGGAATCAGCACCAGATTCAGCGCCAGATTGAGCAGGGCACCGAGGCCCATCAGCAACGACACCGTGCCGGGACGATTCTTGCCCAACAGGTCCAGGCGCAGAATGCTCGCGTAGCACAGGCCCAACAGCCCCGGCAGCAAGGCAAGCAGCGCCGGATACGCCGGTTGGTACGCCGCACCAAACAAGGTGACGATCAGCCATTCGCCAATCACCGCCATGGTCAGGCACGCGCCGAGCATCACCGTGGCGGTCAGGCGCAGGGCCAGCGGCGTGACCTTGTCCATGCCTTCGTCTTGCTGCAGCAGGCGTTTCATCAGTGGCGTGGTCACCGCTTCCGGGACGATCAACAGCAATTCAGCGGCGGCGCTGGCCATGGCGTAGTGACCGAGGGCGGTGCTGCCGAGCAGGGCGCCGATGAACAGGTAATCCGAACGCAGGATCACTTGCTGAAACAACAGATCCGGATGGCTGCGCGCGCTGTAGCGCAGCAGTTCGTTCTGGCTGGCGCGGTCCCATTGCAGTTGCAACGGTTGTGCGCGTTTGAGCCAGACCCAACCGACCAGCACTACCAGACTGATGCCGGCCAGCCAACTGATCAGCGCCGCTTCCAGGGCCGCGCTTTGCCACATCCAGAACAGCGCGAGAAACAGCAACAGCGGTGCCAGCGACTCGACCAGGCGCAAGGCATTGAACGCGACCACGCCACCGGAGGCGTTGTGCAACGTCAGCAAACCGCTTTTCAGCACGGTCAGCGGCACTGCCAGCAACAACAGCCAAGCGAGCAAACCGAGCTGCATCGTCACATCCAACTCGGTGCCAAACTCACGCACCAGTGCCACCACCAGCAAGGTCAGCAACGCCGCGAGCAAACAGCCGAACACCAACACCTGACTCAGCAACAAACCCATCGGCCGCTGCTTGGCGGCCTGATAACCCACCGCCGAATTCAGGCCGCCACTGGTGGCGGCGCTGATCAGATCCGGCAGGGTGCTGAGCAACGCAAACAGCCCGCGCTCGCTCGGCCCGAGTATCCGCGCCAGCAGCACATTGCGCAGCAAACGCAGGGCGATCATCGCCAGTTTGGTGCCCATGCTCAGCGCCAGATGCTTGAGATAGTTACCTCGGCTCATGGCCGCGCCCCGCGAAAAATTCGCCACGACAGCAATTCCGGATTACGCGCGGTGCGCTGACTGACACCGAAGCGCGGCAGGTTCAGCGGATCGCCTTCGCCGCGATAAATGCCGGTGCCGGTGCCCAGCGCAAACGGGTAATCGTGACGGGCAATCTGTTGGCGCACGCGTTCATCGTTGTCGCCATTGGGGTAGCAATACACCGGCAGCGCACGATTGCAGCCGTTGTGCAGGGCGTCACGGCTGCGGCTGATTTCTTCGCTCAGGCGCACATCGTCGAGACCGGTGAGGATCGCGTGACTGGCGCCGTGCGGACCGAAACGCACCAGCCCGGACGCCTCCAGTGCGCGCACCTGATGCCAGTCCAGCGCTTGCGGTTGCGACTCCTGCGGGCATTCATCGGTCAGCCGTTCCAGCTCCTGCGAGTCAATCGACTTCAGCCCTTGCAGGTAATGGAGCAATGCCAGGCTGCGACGGTCGACGTCTATGTCATCGAGCAACACCGGCAACGGGTGATGCAGGGCATGCAGGCATTCGATCAGATGCATCCGTGCCTTGTCGCCATGGCTGCCCCACAGGGTTTCGCCAAGGCTTTCCCACCAGAAGCGCTGACGGCTGCCGATGAAATCGGTGGAGAGAAAAATGCTCGCCGGCACCTGATGTTTCTGCAGCAGCGGAAAGGCGTTGACCGCGTTGTCGCGCCAGCCGTCATCGAAGGTCAATGCCACCCGTGGGCGTTCGGTACGCAGTGAGTTGGGCTGAAGGATTTCCATCAGCGGCACGCAATCGAAATGCTTGCGCAGCCACATCAGCAAATGCTCGAAGGCTTTCGGCCCTACGCAGAGTTCGTTGCGGTGCGGCAGGTCGGCGGCGCGGTCGTTCGATAACACCCGGTGCAGCATCAGAATCACCCCGGCGCCCTGCAATTGGTTGCGGCCCATGGACGAGTTGAGATAGAGCCAGCCACTGGTGCGTTTGAGTAATTGTTTGATCGCCATGGCTTCGGTCCTCTTAACGGTTCTGTTCCGGATTCCACTGGGCATACCGCTGACCGCGCAGGAACTGCCACAGGCCAAGACTCATCCCGGCGAGGGTGACCAGCAGAAACGCGGCGAGGCGGAAGGGTTTCGGCAAGCGGTGTTGCGAATCCAGCAAACCGGCAATCGCCACGGCATAGCCGAACAGTTGCGCGATCAGGGCCAAGCGATAGAAACCGTGGTCTTCCCACAGCCAGAAGTTGCTCAGCAGCAGCGGCAGCAACAGGATCGGTGCGAGACGGCGGATCAGTTTGTGGCTGATCAGCGCGATCGAATACAGGCCATATTTCAGCGGATTGAGCAGTTCGCGGCGTTGGGCCAGGCTTTGCAGGCCGCCGACGGTGACGCGCTGACGGCGGCGGAATTGCTTGTCGGCCTCATCGACACCGTGATCGATCACTTGCGCTTCCGGCACATAGACGATGCGTTTATGCGCGACCGGCGCGCAGGTGCTGATAAAGAAATCGTCGTTGACCTCGGCCGGCACGTTCTGGAACAACTCGCGGCGCAGGGCGAGCAGGGCGCCGTCGGCAGAGACCATGCACCCGGTGCGATTCTCGACCCGGCGCAGCCAGCCTTCGTAATGCCGATAGAGGCTGTCACCCACGCTCAAACCGCCGCCGGTGACCGGAATCACCATGTGCCCGGCACAACCGCCGACATTCGGATCACTCAGTGGCGCGAGCAAATACCCAAGGGTTTCGCGCGACCATTGATTGTCGGCGTCAGTGAACACCAGAATGTCGCCGGTGCTGAGGGCCACGCCGGCATTCAACGTCGCCGCTTTGCCTTGGCGCGGTAGATCGAGGACGGTGATGCGCGGATCAACGATCTTGTGTGCGCAGGCCACGGTGTCATCGGTCGAACCGTCACTGGCGAGAATGATCTGCAGCGAGGCCGGCTGGTAATCCTGCGCCAGCAAGGTGCGCAACTTGTGTTCGATGTGCCGCGCCTCGTTGTGCGCGGCAATCACGATGCTGACGCTCAATGGCGGCGCCGGCGTGTGACGCCAGGCCGGGAACAGCGGCGCCAGAATCGTCAGCAGCAGCGGGTAGCCCACATAGGCGTAGACCGGCAGCACCAGGCACATCCAGAAAATGAACTCAGCCACGGGCAGGCCTCCTGGCGTTCCAATGACACAGACTCAAAATGAACGCGGCACCGGCCAGGTGCAGACGCACCCAGTGCAGGCCCCACAGCTGCAGGGTCAGGCCGATATTCCGGTGTTTGAAGCTTTGCCGCAGGCTGAGCACCAGTCCCGGTATCAGTGTCAGCGTGACCATGACGATCGCGTGATGCGGAAAGCCGTCGAACAGCGCCGAAATCGCCAGAAAGTCCAGCAACCACACCAGCAGCGACAGCACCGGAAAGCGCAACAGGCGCAGGCTGAAGCCATGGGTGCGCAGCAGTTGCAGGTGACTGCCCTGACGCCACAACTCCTTGCCCATCCATTCGCGCCAGTTCATTTCGTAACCCCAATGCAGGGCGACGTTGTCATTGATCGACAGCAGCCGCGCACCCTGTTCGTGCAGGCGCAGGGTGAATTCCTTGTCTTCGCCGGTGCGCAGGCTTTCGTTGAAACCGCCGACCTTGTCGAACCAGCCCCGGCGCATCAGCAGGTTTGAGCTGGGCAGCCAGTCAACGACATGGGACGCCTGCGACGACGCGCGCGCGGTGCGGCGTTGCCAGGCTGTGGCGTACCACGGCGCTTCGGCGGGGGTGTGCAGATCAAGGCCGAAGACATCGGCCTGGCCGCTGGCCTCAATGTCGAACAACGGCTTGAGCCAACTCTCCGGCATTTCAATGTCAGCGTCGATGAAGGCCAGCCATTCACCCGTGGCGATGGCCGTGCCGCGATTGCGCAGGGCGCCGATCAACAAACCCGGCTGCACCAGCACCTGCGCGCCGAACTGGCGGGCGATGTGTGGTCCCTGATCGGTCGAGCCGTTGTCGACCACGATCAACTCGCACTCGACATTGGCCGCATGGGCAGCTTTTTGCGCGGCAAGCAAGGTGCGGCCAATGTGCCGCGCCTCGTTGAACATCGGGATGACGATGCTGATGCGGCTCATGCCTTTGCCTCCGTGCTCAGGGGCGCCTGCTCGGCTTTCAGGCGCAGGACGCTGGTCATGGCGAGCATGATCCACACGTATTTCTGGTTCGGTGCGCTGAGGAACATCAGGAACAAGGTCAGCGACAGGAAGCTCACGCCGAGGTGGGTCATCATGTCGGCCTGATACCATTCGCGGCGCAACATCCACGCGGCGCGTGCGCGGATCAGGTTGTACAGGCCGAGACCGAGCATGCCGACGAACAACAGCCCGGCGGGAATCCCCAGTTCGCTGAAGATTTCCAGGTAGGTGTTGTGCGCGCGTCGATAGAGGTCGCCGATTTTGCGGTTGGCCGAAAACGCCTTGGCGTAACCCGTGGTTGCGTAGTGCAGCGGAAAGGTGCCGGGGCCGGAGCCGAGCAGTGGGTTCTCGCGGATCATCTGGCTGCCAACCACGATGTACGAGGCGCGGCGGCCGAGGGATTCGTCCTGAGCCTTGGAACCGGCGCTGAGAATACTCAGGGACTGGATGCGCGCCATATAACCGGCCGGCATTGCGTAGATCGCCAGCGGAATCACGATCGCTGCGCCAAGCATGGCGAAGCCCAGATGCCGAGGGCGAATCCGTGTCAGTTGGGTGCGGTAATGCCAGCAGCCGATCAGCAGGCTCAAGGCCAAGACCACCAGACCCGAGCGCGATTCGGTTTTGGTCATGCCGCCCAACAGCATCAGGCAGCAACCGCCCCAGAACAACCGGTGCAGCAGGTTCGGGCTGCGGATCACCAGTAGCAGCCCCAGCGGAATCGCAAAGGCGATCAGCAGGGCGAACGCGTTGGGGTCTTCGAGCAGTCCGGCGGCGCGACCCTGATCCTGGAATTTGGCCGAGAACATCGCCATCGCACAGGTGGTGCTGACGGCGAGGGTGACGAGGCGGGCGAACAGATCGAGGTTCAGCTCGCGGCCGATCAACAGGGTGATGACAAACAGAATCAGACCGACGCTGAGCTCGCGCAGGTGGCCGAGCGACATGCCCAGGTCATCGGTGTTGAGCAAACTCAGAAAGTACAGCACCAGAAACCAGATCAGGAAGCGCCAGATATTGCTGCGCAGGCGCTCCGAGGGAATCTGGTGCAACGCCAGTTGCAGCATCAGGATTACCGCCAGCGAAGCACCGATCAGCTTGCTGCCGGAGAACGACGTGTCCTTGAAAAAGCCCTCGAACGGCACCAGTGCAGCAATGCCGAGCAGGCCCCAGGTCGGCTTGCGGTACAACACCGCAAAACCCACCAGGCCCAGCACCGCCCCCGGCGCCAGAAACGGATAAGGGCTGGCCAGCAAACCGATGCAGACCAGACCGAGCAGACTGACGATCGAGAGCGGGAAAATCATGCGCGTGCCTCCCGTGCCGTGCGGATGTACAGCTGCGACCAGCGCTCAGCGAGCGCCTTGAGGTCGTAGCGATCCTGTTGTGTGCGTTTTGCGTTGTCGCGCAGTTGCCGGGCCAGTTTCGGCTCGCTCAGCAACGTGTCGAGCTGACGGGCGAGGGCGGCGCAGTCGGCCGGTGTGGCGAGTAAGCCGTTGTGCCGGTGCTCGAGCACATCGGGAATGCCGCCGACGCCGAACGCCACCACCGGCACCCCGGCCTGCATGGCTTCAAGCAAAATCATTGGTGTGCCTTCGGTGCGCGAGCTGATCACCAGCGCATCGAGTTGCCGCCACCACGGTTGCATGGCGATCTGATAACCGGGCAAACGAATACGTTGCTGCAAACCGGCATTGTCGATCCGCGTCTGCAACACTTCGCGTTCCGGGCCGTCACCGAGCATCACCGCATCCAGTTGTGGATGCTGGTGACACAGCGGAATCAGCGCATCAAGAAACAGATCCGGGCCTTTCTCGCTGCTCAAACGACCGACGTAACCGACCAGCCAGCGCTGCCGATCCGCGTCAGGCACCAGCGCCGCAGCGGCTGGCAAACCATTGGGGATCACCTGCAATTTCTCCGCGCGGACGCTGGCCTGACGGTGCAGCGCGGCGATGCTTTCCGCCACGCAGACCACCCGATCCACCGACGCGGTGCGGCACAGTTGCAGACTTAGCCAGGTGTAGAACTTCTGCTTGCGACTGCGCGGTGTGAAGCCGTGCTGGGTGATCACCAGCGGCAGGCGCAACAGGCTTGCGCCGACCCAACCGAACAACAGCCCTTTGAAGTTGTGCGTATTGATCAGCGGTTTTTCACTGCGGCGCTGACGCAGATACTGCAGCAATTCTCCCAGCCCGGCACAGCCGCGACAGTCGACCCCGGCCGTGCGAAAGCGCGCGATCAGTTCTGGCGGCGCGTCGAGGAACAGCACCTGATGCTGACCCGGCGTCGCCAGACAATGATCCAGCAACATGCGCTCGGCGCCATAGAAGCCGCCGCTGCTGAGCAAATGAATGATCGGCAGCGCGGCAGTCGGGGAGGATGCGGTGCTCAATTGCGCACCCAGTGCAGGAAGCTTGGCACCGTCCAGTTCTTGTGCGGATTGCTCGGCAGCGCGTTCTGGTCGTTGATCACCAACAGCACCGGCAGACCCAGTTCGTGGCTGATTTGCGCCGGGTGTTTGAAGCGGTGATCGAAGAACTCACGCACGTAGACCAGGGCAATCGCCAGCAACAACCCGGTGAACAAACCGAATGGAATGATCAGGCCCGGTTTCGGGAACGCTGCTTCGGTCGGTTCGAACGGCGGGCTGAGCACCCGGGCGTTGGACAGATCGTCGTTGAGCGCGCCGGTGGTGCTGCTTTCGGCGAAACGCTGGGCGTAAGTCGAGAAGGCGGCGTGCAGCGCATCGATTTCGGTGTCCATCTGCCGCAGCTTGCTTTGCGTCTGCTGCAACTCGTGGATGCGGTTCTTGAACTCGGCGATGCGCGCGGTTTTCTGATCGATCACTTGCTTGACCACCGCCAGATCGTTGGTGCGCTCCTGGATGCGGTTGCTCACCACTTTGAGGAACTGGCCACGGGTGCGAGCAATCTGCTCGCGGGTCAGCAGCATCGGTTCACTGCCGGGCTGGAACACCGCCAGATCATTCATGTAGCGGCTGACCTGGGTGGTCAATTGCTCGCCCATCTGTTTGATTTCCCGATCTTCGAACGCCACGTTGTCGACGGTGGTGGTGAAGGTGTAGGGGAAGGTGTAGTCGTTGAGCTTGTTGTTGCTGGCCGCAGCCAACGCGGTTTTCAGATATTCGAGCCAGCGCTGGCTCTGCAACAGGCGATCCTGATACAGGTTCAGGGCTTGCTCTTCAGTGTTGATCGCGTTGAGGCGGAAGGTGATTTCTTCCTTCGGATCCGATGAGCCGACACTTTCCAGCAAGGCTTGGCGATTGCCTTCCAGGCCGTCGAGGCGCACTTGGTAGAGATGCTTTTTCGACTCATAGAAGGACTGCGGCAAGTCGATCGACTGCAAGGCCTGACGGCTGAACAGATAGTTCTGCAGCAAGGCTGAAACAAACGTCGTGCCCTGATGCGGATCGGGGAAGCTGTAGATGATCGAGATCACGTTGGAGCCGGGCAGGGTCTCGATTTTCAGGCTATCGATGGCTTGCTGGGTGAAGGCGTCGAGCGCGGTGTCACGAACCGGATCGGTGTCCAGCCCGAGCACATTGCGCAGCGGATTGATCACGTATTGGCGCAGCGGTGAAGTGACGTAGCGCTTGAACGGCTCGGCCACCAGTCTGCTGAAAATGCCCGGCGAAGGCGTGTATTCGCCCTTGTCGCGCAGTTCGCTGATGGTCTGACGGATCAGCGCCGGCGAGCGGAGGATGTTGCTCTCGGTTTCCATGTCCGCCAGCGACGGCGGAATGAACGTGGCGTTGTCCACCGTGAGTGACGTGGTGGCGTCACCCTGGGAGAGTTTTTTCGACTGCACGATCACCTGCGCGGTGATATCGAAGCTCTGTTTGAGCACCAGCGGCAGGAGCAGGGCGATGACTGCAAAGATCAGGAAGACCCGTTTCACCAGTTGCTTGTTGGCAAAGAAGATCCTGAAGAACTCATGCAGGTAGTTTTCCTTTGGATTCATGTCGGTCACCTGAGAGTCAGTTGTTGTTGCTGCCTTTGTTGTCGACGCGGTAGCCGAAGCTGAACCCGACGCCCTGGAACAGCACCACATCGGCCAGTTGGCGGGCGAGTTCGCCGGCGCTGGCCAGTTTGGTTTTTGGCACGAACAGCATGTCGTCCGGTTGCAGGTAAGCGATCTGCGAGGCATCGCCGGACAAGGCTTTTTCGACGTCGTAATGCACCGCCTGCACCTGATTGCCATTGCGCCGCATGATCACCACCGAATCCAGGCGCGCCTTGACGTTGGTGCCTCGGGCCAAGGTCAGTGCTTCAAGCACCGACACCGGCCGGCGGATCGGGTAGGAACCTGGTTGACCGACTTCGCCCAGCACATAGATTTCGTTGCCGGCGGTGGATTTCAACAGCACGTCCACGGTCATCCGGCCCGGCAGTTGCGCGTATTTCTGGTTGAGGAAGGTTTCCAGTTGATTGACGGTCATGCCTTGCAGCGGCACGGCGCCGATTTCCGGGAAACTCGCGTAGCCGTCAGTGCCGACGGTGATCTCGCGGCTCATACCGGTGGCCGGGTGGTTCAGCGCGCTTTTCAGGTTCTGCTCATTGGTCAGCGGGCTGATGATTTGCACGGTCAGCTGATTGCGGTTGGGCTGGAACAGTTGCTTGCGCTGATAGGCACGCTGGATTTCTTCGCGGGCCTGATCGCTGGTCAGCCCGGCAATTTTCACCGAGGTGTTGGCGCCCGGTAGTTCGATGGTGCCGTCGGGCAGCACCAGTTGATTGCCGTTGAGCTGGCTGGCAGCGGTGAAGTTCAGGCCGATCTGATCACCCGACTGCACACGGTAGGCGTCCGAGCCGCTGGTGCTGATATGGAAGATCACGTCGAGCACGTCCTGCGGGCGCAGGGTCTGCTCGATCTTCGGCATATCGGTCGCCTGGGCGTTGGCCGGGGTGGCGGTGAGGATATTCACCGGCATGTTCTGGGTTTCGGAGGTGCTCGAGCAGCCTGCAAGCGGCAGCATCAGCAGCACAAGAATCTTGGCGTTCATGGCGTCATCCTTCGCGTTCGCTTAGAGGTTTTTGTAAAGCCATTTGGGCATGTAGTACTTGCGCCGGTTGAACACGCTACCGACCACTTTGGCTCCGGCCTGAGTCAGGCGTTGCACGGCGGCCTGGGCGGCTTCCCAGCGGGTGTCTTCGGCGCGTACGACAAACACCACGCCGTCGACCTGAGTGCTGATGACCAGGGTGTCGGCAGCGGAATACACCGCGTCGCCGTCGATCACCACGAAGCGGTACTGGCTGCCCAATTGATCGAGCAACGGGCTGAGGCGCTCGGCGGTCAGGTGTTCCATGGTGCGGATCGGCCGGCCATTGGGCAGCACGTGGAAGGGCAGGCTCGACACCTGCACCACGCAGTCCTGCAACAGCGGCGGGTTGTCCGGGTTGAACAGCAAGTCGCGCAGGCCGCGCTCCTTGCTCAGGTTCAGCTGCTGCGTGAGGTTGCTCGCCGACTGGCTGGCATCGACCAGCAGCACCTGGCCGCTGCTCATTTGCGCCAGTTGGCTGGCCAGCGCCAAGGCACTGGTGGTGGTGCCGGCGCCGGGATTTGCGGCGGTCAGGAACAGGATCCGCAGGTCGAGATCCAGCACGGTCGAGGTCAGGTTCGATTCGCTGGGGTTGGCAATGCTCAGGCTTTTGTTGGTTGAACCGTCCATTAGCTTGCTCCGTGGCCGCTGAATACTTTGAAGGGGGTTTTCAACAGAATCTTCAGATCAAGCAAAAGGCTCTGCTCGGCGATGTAGCTGAGGTCCAACTCAACGCGCTGGTCGAAGTCGATATTGCTGCGTCCGGAGATCTGCCACAGGCCGGTCATGCCGGGGTAGATCGCCAGACGGGCGAGGTGATTGTCCTTGTAGCGGTAAGCGTTGAACGAGGTCGGGCGAGGGCCGACCAAGCGCATGTCACCGGTCACCACGTTGATCAGGTTCGGCAGTTCATCGAGGCTGGTGCGCCGCAGAAAACCGCCGATGCGGGTGATGCGCGGATCGTGGTCGATTTTGAAATCGATGGCGTCGGCACCGTGCTTGTTGAGGTGGCGCAGCGATTCTTTCAATTCTTCGGCGTTGGCGACCATGGTGCGGAATTTGTACATGCCGAACTTGCGGCCGCGGTAACCGGTACGCTTTTGCACGAACATCACCGGACCTGGGCTGCTGAACTTGATGACCAGTGCCAGACCCAGCAGCAGTGGCGAGATCAGCACCAGAATCATTAGCGCACCGAGGCAGGCGACCACGCGATTGGTGCGTGATAGTTGCCATGGGCGACCGCCGTCGCGGCCAGTGAACCAGCCGCGACCCTGGCGATGGATTGCCGCGTCGAGACGCATTCGGTGCTCGGGGTCAACGCGCTTGTCACGGCGCATTTCCTGGATCGGCACACCTTTCTCATGTCCAGTCATGGAGTCCTCCGCATTAATTCAGCCGCGAGCGGCGCGTGGGCGATAGGCAGTGGGGTAGTAGTCGCGGAACCAGGCGATGAATCGCCCAAGCCCCTCATCCAGCTCGATCCGGGGCTGAAACCCGGTGGCTTGGGCCAGGTCGCTGGCCTCGGCGCAAGTGTTGAGCACGTCGCCCGGTTGCAGCGGCAGCAGCTCGACAATGGCTTTCTGGCCGAGATGTTTTTCCAGCAGCGCCAAATAGGTTTTCAGCTCGACCGGGTGCTGCCCGCCGATGTTGAACAGCCGCCACGGCGCCATGCTGCTGGCCGGGTCGGGCAGCTCGCGATCCCAGTGCGGGTCGGCGTGCGGAGGGCATTCGGTGAGGCGGGCGATGCTTTCGATGATGTCGTCGATGTAGGTGAAATCGCGCTGGTGCTCGCCATAGTTGAACAGCTTCAGTGGCTCGCCTTCGCTGATCGCCCGGGCAAACTGGATCGGCGACATGTCCGGCCGGCCCCAAGGCCCGTACACGGTGAAAAAGCGCAGGCCGGTGCAGGGAATGCCAAACAGATGGCTGTAACTGTGCGCCATCAGCTCGTTGGCTTTCTTGGTCGCGGCGTACAGCGACAGCGGGTGATTGACGCCGTCTTTCACAGAGTAGGGCGTGTGCTGATTGGCGCCGTACACCGAGCTCGATGACGCGTAGATCAGGTGTTCGACCGGGTGATGCCGGCAGCTCTCGAGAATATTCAGGAAACCGTTGAGGTTGCTGTCCAGATACGCCTTGGGATTGTCCAGCGAGTAACGCACCCCGGCTTGCGCGGCGAGGTGAATCACCACTTGCGGCCGTTCGCGGACAAACAGCGCGTCAATGGCCGAGGCATCGGCCAGGTCAACCGTGACGAGCTGGAAATCGCCGGCCTGCTCACGCACCCACTGCACGCGGTCGTGCTTGAGTTGCGGGTCGTAGTAGGCGTTGAAATTGTCCAGACCGACCACTGAATGCCCGTCGCGCAGCAACCGCAACACGCAATGGGCACCAATGAAACCGGCCGCACCGGTGACCAGCACCTTCATGGCCGTAGCCCTTCGGGGGCAATGTGGCGCAGGCCGATGCCGCTGTAATGCAAACCGGCGGCAGCCACTTGTTCCGGGTTGTACAGGTTGCGGCCGTCGATGATCACCTTCGAACGGAGCTTTTCGGCGAGCAACTCGAAATCGACCACGCGGAAGTTTTTCCACTCGGTGCAGATCACCAGTGCGTCGGCGTCTTCCAGGGTGTCGTCGCGGGTGGCGCACAGGTGCAGATCGTTGCGGTAGCCGTAGAGGCGCCGGCATTCGGACATCGCTTCCGGATCATAGGCTTGCACGCTGGCGCCTTCGGCCCACAGCGCATCCATCAAGTAGCGGCTGGGCGCTTCGCGCATGTCATCGGTGTTGGGTTTGAATGCCAGGCCCCAGATCGCGATGGATTTGCCGGCAAGGCCTTGCGGGAATTGCGCTTTCAGTTTGCTGAAGAGTATGTGCCGCTGCAGGTCGTTGACGTCGGTGACGCTGCGCAGCAGTTTCAACGGCATGCCGTTGTGTTCAGCGGTGTGCAGCAGGGCGCGCAGGTCTTTGGGAAAGCATGAGCCACCGAAGCCGCAGCCCGGATAGATGAAGTGGTAACCGATGCGCGGGTCAGAACCGATGCCTTTGCGCACCGCTTCGATGTCGGCACCGAGCAGTTCGGTGAGGTTGGCCAGTTCGTTCATGAAGCTGATGCGCGTGGCGAGCATGGCGTTGGCGGCGTACTTGGTCAGTTCGGCGCTGCGGTTGTCCATGAACATCAGTTTTTCGTGGTTGCGGCAGAACGGCGCGTATAACTCGCTCATTTGCTCACGGGCTTGGTCGTCGCGGGTGCCGACGATGATCCGGTCCGGGCGCATGCAGTCGGCGAGGGCGCTGCCTTCCTTGAGAAACTCAGGGTTGGAGACCACCCGTACGGTCAGACCTGCCTTGTCGCGGCGCTGCAATTCGCTGTTGGCGGTGGCCAGCACTTGATCCGCCGTACCCACGGGCACCGTGGATTTGATGATCAAGGTGCGATCGGCCTCCATGTGCGAGGCAATTTGCCGGGCAACGTTGAGCACGTGGCTGAGGTCGGCAGAGCCATCCTCATCGGCCGGGGTGCCGACGGCGATGAAAATCAGCTCGGCATGCTCGACGGCGTCGCTTGCCTGGGTACTGAACAGCAGACGGCCAGCCTTGATGTTTTCTTCGAGCGTGCTGGATAAACCGGGCTCACTGATTGGCGGCACCGCTTGTTGCAGTTGTTTAATCTTGTTTGGGTCAATATCCACGCATAAAACGCGATGACCGACATCTGCAAGTGCGGCGGCTTGTATTAATCCAACATAGCCCGTGCCAAATACGCTCACGTCCATCTGCGCACCCTCGATAGAGCGAAAAGAAGAAGTTCGGAAGAAGACTGTAAATGGGGTATAGCGCAGGGTTTGCAAAGCGTGTCAGCAAAATGACATGTTGCATCTGTATAACACTTGAGCATTTTTTGGCGATTGGCCATCAAGTCATTGCTGCGATTGAGTTTGTTGGTTTTTTGCAGATTTGTTCAGATTCAAAATAAGCGATAAACGGTCGTAAGCCTTTAATTTAAAGGCTTCTGGGGTTTGATGTGTGTCAGATTTGAGTCATCGGTTTTTTGACGCTTTTTACAAAAGGCAGTCAATTCTTGCGCTTTGATGGCCGGGTGCTAGTGTCAGATTCTGATTGACAAGCTTTTGACTCTCCGCCGTTTTGCAAGACCGGTATCGCCATGTTCAGATATGCGAAAGAATTGCTTTTAATTATTTATTTTCTGCTTTATGTCGAATATTACATAGAGCGGTTAAATGCTATCGGCCTCGGTTTTGCTGTACTTCTTTTTGGCGCGATGTTTTTGGCGCTAACTTTAGCGTTATATCTAACGGCCTATATACGGCAGAGTCTCATCCGGCATGCATTCGCATTGGTGATGTTCGCCTCCGCAGTGTTTTTCGATGTCTACACCCGGGTCACGGCGGATTACCTGAGCTACAGCAGCTTCGTCTCGCTGGTGTATTCCGGCGGCTTCATCCAGGAAGCGGCGTACCAGTATCGAGACGCGATCCTGCACGGCGCCCTCAGCGGTTTGTTGTTGCTGTTCGGCATCGGTCTGAAGCCTCGCCACGGCCTGGCGATTCCCAACGCGTTACGTGTGGCGGCGCCGCTGTGCGGCGTGTTGCTGCTCAGTGCGGTGCTGTTCTTGCGTGCGGGCGAGGGCGCGCGGGGTTTGCCGATCATGTACACGCCGCTGGCCTACCTGAACCTGTTTGCCTATGAAGCCCTGCACAGCACCGTCGGCCCGCGCGAACCAGTGACACTGACGCGCACCTCGCCAGCCGTCGGTCACGATATCGTGCTGATCATCGATGAAAGCATCTCCGGCAATTATCTGGACATCAACGCGCCGTTCGGCGTGCACAGCAACCTCAAGCAGGCGCATCCCGGTGTCGACATCTTCAATTATGGCTACGCCGCGTCCATCGCCAATTGCAGCGCCGACACCAACGTGACCCTGCGTTACGGCGGCACCCGCGCTGACTACATGCGCATCAACAGCACACTGCCGTCGATCTGGCAGTACGCGAAAAAGGCCGGGCTGCGCACGGTATACATCGATGCCCAGCGCACGGCTGGCAATCTGCAGAACCTGATGACTGATACCGAGAAGAAGGACATCGACCAGTTTGTGCAATTCGACCAGACCAGCGTGCGCGATCGCGACATGGCGGCGGCAGCGAAGCTCATCGAATTGCTCAACGACGACCAGTCAGAGCTGGTGGTGATCAATAAGGTCGGCGCGCACTTTCCGGTGCACGACAAATACCCGGATGCGTTCATGGCCTATCGCCCGACCTTACCGCGCGGGCAATTCACCGAGGTGGCCGATACCGGCGAGCGCAACGGTTTCAACGGCCAGCCAGACGATTGGGTGCTGTACCGCAACGCCTACAAGAACACCGTGTTGTGGAATGTCGGCGAATTCTTTGCGCGGGTGTTCGCCCAGGGCAATCTGAATAATGCGCTGCTGATCTATACGTCTGATCATGGCCAGGATTTGCACGAGCGCGGTAATCCGGGCCTGAACACCCATTGCGGTGGCGATCCGGTGGAGGAGGAAGGGCTGGTGCCGCTGGTGGTGATTCAGGGCAGCGATCTGAAGACACTGGACTGGTCGGCACAACTGGCGGCGAACAAGGATCGCTCCAGCCACTACAACATCTTCCCGACGCTGTTGCAGTTGATGGGTTATGACCTGGCGGGGATCGAGGCTGTTTATGGCAAGCCACTGAGTGTCGCGACGGCGGATGAATTTACCTTCAACTACCGCTTCAATGCACGGTTGGGTGCCAAGCCTGAGTGGAAGCACATTGATCTGGGCAGCATTGTCACGCCGTCGCAGGCGCCGACGAGTGTGGCGGCGGGGCAGTAAGTTTGAGTTGGCTGGGCTGACGCTTTCGCGAGCAGGCTCGCTCCCACATTTGAAATGCGATCAACCTGTGGGAGCGAGCTTGCTCGCGAAGGGGCCGGTCAATTCAACGCTGAGTTCAAGTCGGTCATCGCCATCCGCTATCCTTGCCCCACACTGACCGATCAGGTGGCGGCATGCTTCGTGTTGAAAACGTCTTCAAAAGCTATCTCACCCCGCAAGGCCCATTGCCGGTGCTGCAAGGCGTCGACCTGACGCTGGAATCCGGCAGCAGCCTGGCACTGATGGGCGAATCCGGCAGTGGCAAAAGCACCTTGCTGCACCTGGTGGCCGGTCTCGACAAAGTCGACAGCGGCAGCATTCGCAGCGGCGAGCATCGGCTGGAAAACATGAACGAGGCGCAACTGGCGAACTGGCGGCGGACGGAAATCGGTCTGGTGTTCCAGCAGTTCAACCTGATCGGCAGTTTGCGCGTCGAGGACAATCTGGCCTTTCAGGCGCGTCTGGCCGGGCGCCATGAACCGCGTTGGCAGGCGCATCTGGTGCAGCGTCTGGGCCTGGGCGATTTGCTCAAGCGTTATCCCGAGCAACTTTCCGGTGGCCAACAGCAGCGGGTCGCCTTGGGGCGGGCATTGGCCTCGCAGCCGAAATTGCTGCTGGCCGATGAGCCCACCGGTAGCCTCGACGAAGCCACCAGCGACGAAGTCCTGCGGCTGTTGCTGGAATTGCTCGATGACACGCCCACTACATTGTTGATGGTCACTCACAGTCAGCGGGTTGCGGCGCGATTGGCGCAGCGAGTGGAGTTGTCCAACGGACGGCTGACGTGATCGTTTTCCGTCAGACCCTGCGCGCGCTGCTCAGCCATTGGCGGCGTCATCCGGTGCAGTTCTTCAGCGTGCTCACCGGCTTGTGGCTGGCGACCAGTCTGCTCACTGGCGTCGAGGCGCTGAACAGTCAGGCGCGTGACAGCTATGCACGGGCCAGCCAGTTGATTGGCGGCGAACCCCAGGCCAGTCTCAGTACGCCGAACGGCGCGACGTTCGCACAGCAATGGTTCGTGGACCTGCGTCGACAGGGCTGGCCGGTGTCTCCGCTGTTGCAAGGGCGGTTGTTGCTCAAGGGCCATGAAGATCAGCGCCTGCAACTGATGGGCATCGAGCCGGTGTCATTGCCGGCCGATTCCGCAGTGGCCGGGCAGGCGCTGCCGATTGAGCGTGTCGTCGAGTTCTTCATGCCCCCCGGCACTACCTGGATTTCTCCGGAAACCTTGCAGGCGCTTGATCTGCGTGAAGGCGACACACCACAAACGGCTAATGGGCTGCGCTTGCCACCGTTGCTCGCGCAGAAGGACATGGCGCCCGGCCTGTTGCTGGTGGACATCGGCGTCGCGCAAACGCTGCTTGAACAACCCGGACAATTGTCACGGTTATTGCTGCCCAAGGATTTCCACGGCGAGTTGCCCGCCGTGTTCAAAGGTCAGTTGCAGCTCAAAAGCAGCGGCGAGGAAAACAATCTGACGCGACTGACCGAGAGCTTTCACCTGAATCTCGATGCGTTAGGGTTTTTGTCATTCGTGGTGGGCTTGTTCATCGTCCACGCCGCGATTGGCCTGGCTCTTGAGCAACGACGCGGTCTGCTGCGTACGTTACGCGCCTGCGGGGTCAGCGCGCGGATGTTGATCGTGTGTCTGATCGTCGAACTGGGTGCGCTGGCGCTGATCGGCGGATTGTTCGGCGTGATCAGCGGCTATTGGCTGGCCAGTGTCTTGCTGCCGGATGTCGCCGCCAGCTTGCGCGGTTTATATGGCGCGGAAGTGGCGGGGCAGTTGCGCCTCAGTCCGTGGTGGTGGTTCAGCGGCATCGGCTTGAGCCTGCTCGGCGCGTTGCTCGCCGGGTCCAACAGTCTGCTGCGCGCCGCCCGTTTGCCGTTGTTGGCCGTGGCGGATCCGCAAGCCTGGCATCAGCAATATGCGCGTTGGCTGCGCCGACAAGGCTGGCTGGCGGCAGTGCTCGGTTTGCTGGCCTTGGTGGCGTTGATCTGGGGTGACAGTCTGGCCAGCGGTTTTGTCCTGATGGCCGGGTTGCTGATCGGCGCCGCGTTGGCTTTGCCGGTGTTGCTCAGCGCGCTGTTGAATCAGTTGCTCGGGCGCAGTCGCTCGGTGCTGGGGCAGTGGTTTCTCGCCGATTGTCGTCAGCAATTGCCGGCACTGAGCCTGGCGCTGATGGCGTTGCTTTTGGCGCTCGCCGCCAACATCGGCGCCGGCAGCATGACCGCCGGTTTTCGCCAGACTTTCAACGACTGGCTGGAACAACGTCTGAGCGCCGAGCTGTATATCAATCCGAGTAATCCGGCGCAGTCGCGGGAAATGTACAGCTGGCTAAAGCAGCAGCCGAACATCGCGGCGATTCTGCCCAACTGGCAGGTCGCGGTGACGTTGCAGGGCTGGCCGGCCGAAGTGTTCGGCGTCATCGATCACGCGCATTATCGCCAGCACTGGCCGCTGCTCGATGCCGTTGGCGACGACCCGTGGGCGCATCTGGCCACCGATGATGCGGTGATGCTCAGTGAGCAAATCGCCCGACGCCTGAAATTGCACGTGGGTGAACACGTGGCGATTCCGACACCCAATGGCCCATGGTCGCCGCGCATCGTTGGCATCTACGCCGACTACGGCAATCCCAAGGGGCATTTGCTGGTCAACATCAACCACCTGTTGCGCGGCTGGCCGCAACTGACGCCGAACCGTTTCAATCTGCGCATCGAACCGCAGAACATCCCGGGATTTTTAGCTGCATTGCAGACGCGTTTTCAACTCGATGACAGTCGCATCGTTGATCAGGCGCGGCTCAAGGGCTGGTCGGTGCAAGTCTTCGAACGGACCTTTGCGGCGACGGCGGCGTTGAACAGTTTGACCTTGGCGGTGGCGGGTGTGGCGCTGTTCATCAGCCTGCTGACGCAAAGCCAGAGTCGCCTCGGACAACTCGCACCGCTGTGGGCGTTGGGCGTAACGCGGCGGCAATTGATGCTGCTCAATCTTGGTCAGACCTGGCTGTTGGCGGTGCTGACGCTGGTGTTAGCGTTGCCGTTGGGGATCGCATTGGCGTGGTGCCTGGATGCGGTGATCAACGTTCAGGCGTTTGGTTGGCGGTTGCCGTTGCGGATATTCCCATGGCAATTGCTGCAACTGATGGGACTGGCGTTACTGGCGACATTGCTGGCGTCGGCATGGCCGCTGTACTCGTTGTACCGCACGCAACCGGCGGACCTGTTGAGGACGTTTGCCCATGAGGATTAACCGCTTTGTGCTCCTGGTTTTGCTGCTGCTCGGCGGTTGCGATCAATCGGCGCCGGAGCAGAAGGGCTTCGCCGGGATGGGCAATCAGGCGTTGGCGTTTACGCCGGTGGTGCCGGGGCGGGTGTTCAGTTTTCCCGCAGATCACGGTGCGCATGACGGTTTTCGCATTGAGTGGTGGTACGTCACCGCCAATCTCAAGGATCAGCAGGGCAATGAATTCGGCGTGCAGTGGACCTTGTTTCGCAGCGCTTTAAAACCTGTGGCGGAGACGGCAGGGTGGGGCAATCAAACGATCTGGCTGGGGCATGCGGCGGTGACGTCGAGCACGGTACATCACGCTGCCGAACGTTATGCGCGAGGCGGGGTGGGGCAGGCGGGTGTGCAACTGGCGCCGTTCGAGGCGTGGATCGATGATTGGCGGTTCGCCAGTCAGGCGCAGGATCCCCTGAGCGACCTGCAACTCAGCGCTCGCGACAAGGATTTCGCCTATCAACTGCACCTCACGTCCAGCCGTCCGCTGGTGCTGCAGGGCGACAAGGGCTTCAGCCAGAAATCCGAAGAAGGTCAGGCGTCGTATTACTACAGCCAGCCGTTTTTTCAGGCCAACGGCACGTTGCAGATCGACGGCCAGCGCTACACCGTCAGCGGCCCGGCATGGCTCGATCGCGAATGGAGCAGCCAGCCGCTGACTGCCAATCAAACCGGTTGGGACTGGTTTTCCCTGCACCTGGACAGTGGCGAACACGTGATGCTGTATCGCATGCGCCAGAAGGATGGAGCGCCGTATCTCACCGGTACCTGGGTTGCTGCCGACGGTCAGACGCAAACCCTGAGTGGCTCGCAGATCCGGCTCACCCCGCAAACCACGGCCAAGGTCGCCGGCCGGGCGATGCCGGTCAAATGGTCGATCAGCATTCCCGACAAACACCTCGACATCAGCCTCGACGCGCTCAACCCCAATGCCTGGATGAACCTGCGCATCCCCTATTGGGAAGGCCCGGTGCACATCAGCGGCAGCCATCCCGGCCGGGGATATCTGGAAATGACCGGGTACTGAACGGTACCCACGAATCCTCGTAGGAGCTGCCGAAGGATCGGTTTGAACTTGGCTTGGTGTGTTGTCCTCTACAGAAAAATCTGCCGAGGATTAGCCATGAGCGACGACCTGCAACCCCCAGACATGACCACCTGGCAGCGCCTGTTCGACGACCAGACCTACTGGCAGCAATCCCCCGACGCGCATTACTTCGATCTGCAACGCATCGCCGACGACCTGCTCGGCCAAGGCGCCATCGACCTGGAGCAATGGCAGCTTCTGCGCGCCAAGGCCGACGATCTGCACAAGGACTCACCGGCGATCAACGTCGCCCGTGAACTCGACGACCCCAAAGCCTGAGGACAACCCCATGAAACCCATCACCCAAGGCGAACACCCCGACGAACCCCGTCCACCGGGCGAAACCGAACGCGACAACGACGCTCTGCGGCCCACCGACCCGAAACAGCGTGAAAACAATGGCAAAGGCACGCCCAGTGGCGAATCCACCGCGCAGGACACCGCCAAGCAACAAAGCTCGCCGTCACAAACCAAAACCAAGCCCTGAACAGCGTCTATGCTCAGTGGCACGCTCGTCGCCGAAGTCGATTCGGCGGCGAGCGCTGCCATTCATCACAGGGAAAGTATTGATTATGAAGCTCGACGCACTGGCCAAGGCCATCACCCTCGCAACCGTACTGTCCGCCACCAGCTTCGGCGCCTTCGCTGCCGATATTCCGCTGTCCGCTTCCATCGAGGCGGATAAGGTCACCACCAAAGTGATCTCCGTCGATGCCGCCAACCATCAAGTTGTGCTGGAAGGTGCCGAAGGCAAGCCGGTTCACGTTCAGCTCAGCGACAAGGCGAAAAACCTCGACAATCTCAAGGCCGGCGATCAGGTCACCATCCAGGTGCAGCGTTCTGTCGCCGCTTACCTCGACACCGATGTGGATAAAGGTCTGCCTGGTACCACCGAACGTACTGGTGAGTTGCGTAAGGCTCCGGGCAGCGATAACCCCGGTGGCGAGGCGTATCGCCAGGTGCAGGTGCAGTTGAAAATCACCAAAATTGATTTGAAAACAAATCAGGTGACCGTGCAAAACCCGCAAGGTCAATCGAAAGTCCTCGACGTGAAACAGCCTGAAATTCAAGCCAAGCTGAAAGATCTGAAAGAAGGGCAGAGCGTTATTGTCACTTACACCGATATCTTAAAAGTGACCAGTCAACACGAAAGTTGAGCTTTAACTCTACAGGATGACTGCTCTTGTACAGTTTTTGTATGAGAGTAGTCATACTATTAGTGTGGTTTGACCTCATTGAAAGTTTCATGAAAGGAATCGCCGATAAATATCTATTAACGTTTCCGTACATAAATTTCATATTCAAGAATGAGGACATAAGCGCCAACTTCTATTAAAATCCTACCCGTTCGCCCAGTGTCAGGGCTCTTTACCGGTGCATGGATTGCCAGGCCATTACACTGGGCGAACACCTCTTCGGAGTGAATGTATACAATTTCTGCAAACAAAAAGGGCGACTTTATAGTCGCCCTTTTTGTTTGCTGTGAATTAGACCGAGGTGTGCGCTTCAGTTGTGTCTAGCTGCCCCTTGAAAGCGCTTCAGCGTGGCCTGATACATTTTTGTCCTGCGGTGATTTACCCCGTAGGTGCCCGCCGCCGCGACGGTTCCTGACTGAATGTGATCCAGATAGCTGAAAATCTTGCGCGGTGACAGGAACTTGATGCCATAGCCCAGGCTGCTCATTTGATCTTGCAGCGCATAACCGGGCACCTGCTCATCCATGCAGAAGTGCAAGCCCTGGGACTTCATCAAACGCGCATTCCACAATGTGCAGAAACTTTTCAGATGAGTTTCTTTGTACGGTCTTGGCATTTTCGAGCGCAGGCCAAGACGCACTTTTGCTTTACGAACATAGTGCTTGCAGAAACGCGAAGTTAAACGCCAGGTGTCACGCACAATCCCGCGATTGAGTTGTTCGACACAACCGACTGCAGCCATATCCGGGGTTTTCGTGCACTCGCGCATCATCATGGCAAACACCTCTTTGTCGTAGACAAAGGTGTCGGTGTGCAACAGAAAAAGATAATCGGTGTCGACTTTTTCCAGTGCCAGATCCAGTGCTTTACCGTGCGCAATATGCCCGGCTTCCTTGCCCGGCGAAGGCCGTTCGATCAAGTTGATCCAGTCGAGCGTGCGCAAGTAATCCAGACTGGCATCTGCCGAATCGTTATCCACCACCCATACCGGAATGCGCTGCTCCTGGACGTGCTCACGCAAAAGCTCGAGGCACATTCGGGTGATGTCCGGGGTTTTGTAATTTACCAAGACGAGGCTGAAGTTCGACGATGGCTGGGTTGGTAAATCAAACGCTTTCATGTCGGAAGGACTCATCTGCGATTCAAGGGCGACAGGGTTTCGTGGCTGCGATCGTAGCGAGGCAACCTTAGTCGAACCTTAATTTACGGATGTGACGGTAGATGTATGCCGAAGAGAGACGACTGATCTTATGAAATGCATGGGGTGCTGCCGGTCATTACCGGATAAAATACGCGCCCCTCTCACGGTTCAAGGAAGAAACGGCGCACGCCGTTGTGTCACGGATGAAACCACTCTCCCTCTACCACCCGGCCTTGTACTGGCTGCGCGTGTGGCAAAAAAGACTGTTCCGCCAGATCGCCTGGCACTGTTCCAGCAAACGCTACGCACGCCCCGTCGCCGCAGCCGAGTGTCTGCCATATCGCTACCTCAAACACACCTCGAAACTCATCCGCAAACTCGGCAACTCCGACCTCGCCCTGCAACACAACAAAGTCATCAACCTCAAACTCGCCGTCGCCGCCATCGACAGCGTCATCATCGCCCCCGGCGAACACTTCTCCTTCTGCCGCCTCGTCGGCCGCCCGACCTTGAAGCGCGGCTACGTTGAAGGCATGGAACTGTCATTCGGCGAGGCACGACGCGGTGTAGGCGGCGGCATTTGCCAACTGAGCAACCTGATTCACTGGATGGCGATTCATTCACCGCTGGTGGTAGTCGAACGCTCCAACCACAGCTTCGACCCGTTTCCGGACGAAGGGCGGGTGCTGCCGTTTGGATCCGGGGCGGCGATTTTCTACAACTACGTTGATCTGGTGCTGCACAACCCGACGGATCGGCACTTTCAACTGAAGTTGAACGTCGGCGAGACACAACTCGAAGGAGAGTTGTTGTGTGATCGGGTGAGGGAATATCGCTATCACGTGTTTCAAGAGGCGCATCGGTTTGTGCGGGAGGGGGCGCGGGTGTATCGGGAGAATGAGATTTGGCGGGAGGTGCGGGAGAAAGGGCAGGTTGGGGAATTGGTCGAGAGGGTGAGGTTGTATCGGAATCGGGTGGTGGTTAAGTACGAAGTAGAAGAACAGATGTTAGAAACGAAGTAGTATTTTTCGCCATATTTTTTGTTGGAATTCTTAAGCCACAAGGAAGTAAAAAATGAGTGACCGTTTCAGAACCGTCGGTGCGGCGGGTGCTGCGTTGTTTTCAATGGTCATCGCTTGCAACACATGGGCACAAGCGCCGCGCGACTTGTATGACGGCATGAAGGCAGGCAAATGCGCACCGAACTCGGAACGTCTGCATGAGCAAGCAGTTGCGGGCGATCTTGACGCGCAGACTCAGTTTGGCAAAGCCATTCAGGAGAACCTCTGCGGGGTGGTTGAGCAATGGTCGCCAGGCATGCCGGAAGTGTGGTTTCGCAAAGCTGCAGAGCAAGGTAATGCTGAAGCGCAAGTCGGACTGGCTGAGGAACTTCGTTGGGATCGAAGCGTTGAGGGTGAAGACGCAGGTGTTTACTGGGATCTGAAAGCTGCGGAGCAGGGGAACGCCAAAGCGCAGTTCAGCTTGGCGCAGCTTTACCACAGAGGTGGTCAATCAATTAAGAATCTGAAGGATATGGACAAGGCATTAGCGTATTACTATCAGTCCGCAGAGGGTGGGTATGCCCTGGCCTACATGCTGCTCGCAAGCATCTATGAAGAAGGCGATGGGGTTGCGCAGGATGATGTAGCTGCGGCGAAGTGGTATCGAAAATACGCTGAGACTGGTGATAAATCAGGGCAGTTTTACTTCGCCAAGATGCTCGCTGCAGGGCGTGGCATAAGCCAGGACGAGGCCCAGGCGTTTAGCTGGTTCGGTAAATCAGCAGCTCAAGGCGATAAATACGCGCAGTTCGAAATGGCGCAAATGCTGGAGCAGGGACGTGGTACGGCGCGGAACGAGCGTGACGCGGCCAAGCTTTACCGCAAGTCAGCGGATGCAGATCTTGGCACGGCGCAACTGGCACTTGGGAAAATGTACGCACAAGGGCGCGGCGGCTTGCCCAAGAGCAAATCCAAGGCCAAATACTGGATACTCAAAGCAATTGACCGCAGTGCCCCGGGAGCTAAAGAAGAGCTGCAAAAGCTTTAATGTGCAAAGGAAGGGTATCTTGATTTGAAAGAGGGCGATCATGGGATCGCCCTTTTTTTCATTCCCCACCAGCACGCTTTGTAATCATGATCGGCAGAGGACTGGTGAAATCCTTCGTTGAGGATCAACTACCTCCGATAGGTGACACGATCCTAGGCGGACTATTTTTGCGTATTGATTTACTCAGTCCACAAATTAACAAAATCATCAAAATTTTTAGCGACGAAATGGGTTTTACTTGAGTTTGGATCAAATACTTCAACAGCAACCAAGGGTGTGTTGAAATTTAGGCAAATCAGATAACCATCTGCATCCCTTGCTATAGGGGTCATTTTTTTGGGAAGCCCTGGAGGTTTTCCTGCCCTTGAGTACCATGAAATGGTATACGGGGCCACATCAGGCGAGAAAGAAAAGAATTCGCTTATGCAAGTCCCTTCGTTGCTATATGGAAATGAAGATATTTCTGGAGAGGCTATATCGGAATATCTGACCAATTCCAAGTATGAATTCGGAAAACTTACGCTAAGTAGTTTTTCTACTTGAGAAATTGTATTGGTATTCACTGAGGATCCCTGTTCAATACCAAAAGAACTCCAGTCAAATTTCATATCAGGTCTCCACAGCGAAGGTGACGGATTTGTCTTCAATTCCATTTGGATCATGTGTGGACAATAAATCGGCCCACTTTTATCTGGAAGAGATTGCTAACACAAAATATCCTATAGTCTTTTGTTCCAAAATTAACTCGCCTTCGAGCTCTATTTTTAACATAAGAAGGCTTTAGGGTAAAGTTGGTTTTGTTAATTGAGGCTGGATTCTAAAAATGGATCTCGCTAAAATTTATTTCCCCTTCACTGCTTATGCAACCGATGAATTTAAACTCGTTTGAAAAAAAATAAGTGTGCTGTGGGACGTCTGCAAACATCGCGAGAGTTTTTTCAAGACCCATTGTGTGGACTTTGTATGCGCTTTCAGTGAGCGCGTCTCCGATAAAAATAATTTCCTTTATTTCAAGATTGTTCACTTTTTTTAATATTTCTATAAATGCTGTGTCTGCATTATTTTTTGAGTAAGATGTGCTATCTGGAAATGAGTTCCAGGCAATTTTAGAGCCTGTAAATGGAAGGTTTTTATTGATTTTTGTGACAAGTTTGTCATGAGTTGCATCGTCCAGTTTCTCATAGTTAATGCCGAAGTCCACTAAGTCCTTCTCAATCACCTCGTCAAAATAGCTCATTTTTTGAATGTCCGGGGTAGTTTCAATACGGTTTTATCGCTTGCGCTGAAGGTAGTGTGGCGCCGGCTTTTTTTCTGTTCGAACGTTAATATGTGCACCACTTTTTTCATCGAATTCGATTGAGTAAAAGGGATAACCATGGTTATAGCGTCAAAGGGTAGACGTCCCTCAGGGGGGCTATCATCTTCTAAGAAATAAAAAGTGGTCCGCTCGGGTTGTGTCTAGTTGCTACTATACTGCGCCGTCGTTATGGTATGCCTTAATGTTGGCAATGGTAATACTTTTTGCAGTGCAAGTGGCTATGCACGAACTCCCAAATTCAAGTTTGATTCTTTGATTTGAGCCATCTTGGGTGATGATGATGTTGGTAGGGCCGCTTAAGTTGAAGCTTTCCACGTTGAAGCTCTCTACGTTTACTATGTGAAGTTGGAATTCGTATTCATTGTAATCTTGTTCCCGCCATTTCTTAGGGGCGACGGAATGTTCCACTTGGCTATATAACTTCAAGCAAATAGAGTTTCCATCAAGTATGACGTACGAAGTGTGCACTCTGGCGGGAGAGTGGTCTTCACCAAAAATAGAAGTCCACTGTTTTTTATTTGAGATTGAAGATGTCCACATCGTTAGTGTCACTCAAAACTTAGAAAAGAAATCGTGGTCTGTCCCCGACTGCGCCGACTGCGTTTTGACAAGAAAGGATGTTTATTTCTTAGGTGATAATAGCAGCCAATGTTTTCAAGCAGGTCGCTAGCGTCATTTTTTGTAAACTCAACCGAGTTTACGTATACGCTAAATGCATTCCTCAATATTTCGATCGAGCTTTCTAGCGATTTTAAATAGCCGCATAGTCCTTGCCAATTTATGATATGCAACTGGGTTCCCCTGTCGGGGTCTCTTGTGAAATATTGGTCATTACCTCTGAAGTAGTCAGGGAGTTTATTCTTTTTCAAAGCCATTTCAAAGTTGGTTGTCATTGAAGTTGTTCCCAGTCGTCAAATTGGCTTAGAAGCTTGTTCATGTCGGCGCCGTGGTCGATTTTTTCAGAACCAATAAGAGCGGCCTCTT
Source organism: Pseudomonas sp. P4_D7 (assembly GCF_056401755.1). Classification (NCBI taxonomy): domain Bacteria; kingdom Pseudomonadati; phylum Pseudomonadota; class Gammaproteobacteria; order Pseudomonadales; family Pseudomonadaceae; genus Pseudomonas; species Pseudomonas sp. P4_D7. The sequence goes on from NZ_JBFUIR010000029.1 coordinate 104,618, forward strand.
TTGTGCCGCTCTTCGTTTCACCTCCGGGAACCCATTCTTTAGAATAAGCGCCTGCTTCATTTCCATTTGGTATTTTGTATTTGGACCAGAAAAGAGGACAGATTTATTTTCAGTTAGTAGAAAATAAATCTGTTCTCTTTTTGTCTTCTGCCTGCTGGTGTAATACCGAACTCGAGTTGGTCAAAATAATATTATATCTACGTTGCCAATGTGTGCTGTTAATTTTTCACGGAAATCCGTTTCGCTGGTGAAGTTAGTGTTGTCAATCATGTTGAGGAACCAAGTCGCGTCTAAAGCTGTAAATATTTCAAGCCATTCTGGTCTTTTAGCTTTCGATTCAGGCATGTCGTTCGCGGCAAAGCCGTGGCCTTTGCCTTCGGATAAGTAAAAATAGTTATCTGCGAAGGAGTAGCCTATAAGCTTTGGCCAGTTTGAGCTATGCGGGAGGTTTGGCTCCATATCCTTACTAGCAATCACATAAAAAGTTCTCATTTTTTTTCCGGAAGTACGTCGAGTTTGTCGAAGTTTACTTTTTGCCCATCTAGATGGAGTTGTTGTGCTCCGCCATCGCCATATTTTCCAGATTACCTTCAGAAAAAGAAAACGTGGTTTGTCCCTCGTTACGGTGCAATTACCCATATAGGAAGGGTGTCGTCGGATGCTTGTCTTTGACATCGACGAGGCTAGTCACGAGCATTTAAGGTTGAAGGGTAAAGGTTATCCGATGGGCACTTAGGAAAGTAAAAATTTCAATCTTTATCGGTTGCGTCTCATGTGTCCTAATCTTGATATTTAAACTGACCTCGATATGTAAATTCGATGCCTCGTAATATGGAAGCTGTGGTTTTTCCTTTATAAGCACAATTATAAATTGCAATAACAGTGTTTATTTTTTCAGGTGAGGTAGAGAGGTTTTTCTTTTTTATTTCAGCGATGATATCGGAGTCATAAGAAAAATCCTCGATTGCTTTTTCCAAATTTTTAGTTGGCTCTACCATATCAGCTTCAATAAAGTCGTCGTCAATAA
>NZ_JBFUIR010000030.1:0-153059 GCF_056401755.1 Pseudomonas sp. P4_D7
CTAAAGACGTGGGATTGTTCGCTGTGTAACAGGAACGCAGGAAACTTGTGGCGAGGGAGCTTGCTCCCTCGCCAAAGAGGTTATATCGCTTGGGAGTTCTTGCGACTCGCCGCCGCCGTCACCGCATAACCAATCAACGCCGCCAGAATCGACCCGGTCAAAATTCCCATCCGGTCCATCCCGGCGTAATCACTCACACCCGGCTCAAACGCCAGTGAACCGACAAACAGGCTCATGGTGAAGCCGATGCCGCACAGGATCGCCACGCCCAGCACCTGACCCCAGTTGGCGCCTTGGGGCAGGGTGGCGATGCCAATCTTCACGGCCAGCCATGTCAGGCCGAATACACCGACGGTCTTGCCCAGCAGCAGGCCTACCGCAATGCCCATGGGCACGTGGTGAGTGAAGCTTTCGACGGTTACACCGCTCAGTGAAAGGCCGGCGTTGGCGAAGGCGAACAGCGGCAGGATGCCGTAGGCCACCCATGGGTGCAGCGCATGTTCGAGGGTCAGCAACGGCGACGGCTCGGCGTTTTTCGTGCGCAATGGAATGCAGAAGGCCAACGTCACACCCGCCAGCGTGGCGTGCACACCGCTTTTGAGTACACAGACCCAGAGGATCAAGCCGATGATCATGTACGGCCCAAGCTTGACCACCCCGAGCCGGTTCATCGCCACCAGCGCCGCGATGCACGCTGCTGCAAGACCCAGCGACAGGGTCGACAGTTCGCCTGAGTAGAAGATCGCGATGATCACGATGGCGCCGAGGTCATCGATGATCGCCAGGGTCATCAGGAACAGTTTCAGCGACACCGGTACGCGCTTGCCGAGCAGGGCCAGCACGCCGAGGGCGAAGGCGATGTCGGTCGCGGTCGGGATCGCCCAGCCGTCGAGGGCTGCCGGGTTGTCGCGATTGAGGAACCAGTAGATCAGCGCTGGCACCAGCATGCCACCGATCGCTGCGGCGCCGGGCAGGACGATCTGCGACGGTTTCGATAGCTGACCATCGAGGACTTCGCGCTTCACTTCCAGGCCGATGAGCAGGAAGAACATCGCCATCAGACCGTCATTGATCCACAGCAGCAGGGGTTTAGCGATTTTCAACGCACCGATCTGCGCCACCACCGGGGTGTCGAGCAGGCCGGTGTACAGCCACGACAGCGGCGAGTTGTTGATAATCAGGGCCAGGATGGCCGCGGCGATCAATAACAGACCGCTGGCAGCTTCCAACTGAAAGAAACGCGTGAAAGTGCTACGCAGAGGCAAGGTCGCTCTCCATCGATAAAGTCAAAAGGTGGGACACCCTAACCCGTACTGTTAGTTGTTAAAACAAAAGTTATATTCTTTTTTGTTATATGTCGTTACAAGGTGTCTGGCTCAAGCCATGCTGAGCCTAGCAGTTGCCTGACATATTGAGACTCAGCTGTATCTGTGCGCACTATAGGATTTTTCCTAAGCTGATGAGTCAGCCTTTCTAACAGCTTCATCTCCTGCCGATTCAACGAGAACCATCACCATGAGCGACAACCGACAGTGGGCCCGCGAAGCCATCCGCATCATCGAGGCGGATTTTCAGCGCAGCGCCGACACCCACCTGATCCCTTTGCCGCTGCCGGGTTTTGCAGGCATCGAGTTGTACTTCAAGGATGAGTCGAGCCATCCGACCGGCAGCCTCAAGCATCGGCTGGCTCGTTCGCTGTTTCTCTATGCATTGTGTAACGGCTGGCTGAAACCTGGCGCGCCGGTGATCGAGGCGTCCAGCGGTTCGACGGCGATTTCCGAAGCGTATTTCGCGCGGATGCTCGGATTGCCATTCATCGCAGTGATGCCGGCGACCACCTCCAAAGAGAAGATTGCGCAGATCGCTTTCTACGGTGGCCAGAGCCATCTGGTGAAAGATCCGACGCAGATCTACGCCGAATCCGAGCGCCTGGCCCGCGAACATGGCGGCCACTTCATCGACCAGTTCACCTACGCCGAACGTGCCACTGACTGGCGCGCGAACAACAACATTGCCGAATCGATCTTCCAGCAGATGCGCTACGAGAAGCACCCGGAACCGAGCTGGCTGATTTCCAGCCCCGGCACCGGCGGCACCACCGCGACCCTGGGGCGTTACGTGCGCTATCGCCAGCATTGCACTCGCGTGTTGTGCGCCGATGCCGAGCGTTCGGTGTTCTTCGATTACTACCAAACGGGCGATGCGAGTTTGCGCCTGGACTGCGGTTCGCGCATTGAAGGCATTGGCCGGCCGCGCGTTGAGGCGTCGTTCCTGCCGAAGGTGATCGATGCAATGGTCAAAGTGCCGGATGCCTTGTCGCTGGCGGCCATGCACTATCTGGCGCAGCGTCTGGGACGGCATGTTGGCGGGTCGAGCGGGACCAATCTGATCGGTGCGTTGATGGCGGCGCAGCAGATGAAAGCGGCGGGGGAGTCGGGGTCGATCGTGGCGATTCTGTGCGATGGCGGCGAGCGGTATGCCGACACCTATTACGATCAGGATTGGCTGAAGGCGCAGGGGTATGAACTGGCTGGGTTGATCGACGCAGTGGCGGCGAGTGCCGAGCGGGGTGAGGCGCTGCCGACTTCAGTACAGCGCGCCAATATCTAAAGAAACACAGAAACCAAATGTGGGAGCGAGCCTGCTCGCGAAGGCGTCATCTCATTCAACATCATCATTGACTGAAATAGCGCTTTCGCGAGCAGGCTCGCTCCCACAGGGTTTTGTGTTGAGTCAGCTAATGCTGATCAGGCTTCAAGGCCGAGGATGTCCCGTGCCACGGCTTCAGCAATGCGAATCCCGTCAACACCTGCCGACAGAATCCCGCCCGCATAACCCGCGCCTTCGCCCGCCGGGAACAAGCCCTTCACGTTCATGCTTTGCAGCGTTTCGTTACGGGTAATTCGCAGCGGCGAAGAGGTGCGCGTCTCGATCCCGGTCAACACCGCATCGTGCAGCGAGTAACCGCGAATCTGCTTCTCGAACGCCGGCAACGCTTCGCGGATCGCCTCAATGGCAAAATCCGGCAATGCCAAGGCCAGGTCACCCAGCGCCACGCCCGGTTTGTACGACGGCTCGACTTCGCCCAGTTCGGTCGAAGGAATGTCGTTGATGAAGTCGCCAACCAGTTGCGCCGGGGCTTTGTAATCGCTGCCGCCGAGAATAAAGGCGTGTGATTCCAGACGTTCCTGCAACTCGATCCCGGCCAGCGGGCCACCCGGGTAATCGACTTCCGGGGTGATGCCGACAACGATGCCGGAGTTGGCGTTGCGCTCGTTACGCGAATACTGGCTCATGCCGTTGGTGACCACGCGGTTCGGCTCGGAAGTCGCCGCGACCACGGTGCCGCCCGGGCACATGCAGAAGCTGTAGACCGAACGACCGTTCTTGGCGTGGTGCACCAGTTTGTAGTCGGCGGCCCCCAGTTTCGGGTGGCCGGCGTATTTGCCCAGACGTGCACGGTCGATCAGCGATTGCGGATGTTCGATACGGAAACCCACCGAAAACGGCTTGGCTTCCATGAACACACCACGGCTGTGGAGCATGCGGAAGGTGTCGCGGGCACTGTGGCCGAGGGCCAGAACCACGTGTTTCGAATGCAGGGTTTCGCCGCTGGCCAGTTGCACGCCGACCAGTTGGCCGTCTTCGATCAGCACGTCGCTGACGCGCTCCTGGAAACGCACTTCGCCGCCGAGTTCGCGGATCTGTTCGCGCATGTTTTCAACCATGCCGGTCAGACGGAACGTACCGATGTGCGGTTTGCTGACGTAGAGGATTTCTTCCGGCGCGCCGGCCTTGACGAATTCGTGCAGGACTTTGCGGCCAAGGAATTTCGGGTCCTTGATCTGGCTGTACAGCTTGCCGTCGGAGAACGTGCCCGCGCCGCCTTCGCCGAACTGCACGTTGGACTCGGGGTTGAGCACGCTTTTACGCCACAGGCCCCAAGTGTCCTTGGTACGCTGACGGACTTCGGTGCCGCGTTCGAGAATGATCGGCTTGAAGCCCATCTGTGCCAGCAGCAGGCCGGCGAAGATCCCGCACGGACCGAACCCGACGACGATCGGGCGCTGGCTCAGGTCGCTTGGCGCTTCGCCGACGAATTTGTAGCTGACATCCGGCGCCACGTTGACGTTACGGTCGTCGGCGAACTTGCCCAACACTTTGGCCTCGTCGCGCACTTCGAGGTCGATGGTGTAGATGAAGCACAGTTCGGAGGACTTTTTGCGCGCATCGTAGCTGCGCTTGAACAAGGTGAAATCGAGCAGATCATCGCTGGCGATGCCCAGACGTTGCACGATGGCAACGCGCAGGTCTTCTTCGGGATGGTCGATTGGCAGCTTGAGTTCAGTGATTCGTAACATGGCGAGGATCCGGGTTCGCGGGGCGCACAACTGCGCCAGGGCGTTTGAAGGCCGCGATTATAAGCCGCAAAGGCCGGATCCGGTGAGGCTAAAACGCTCAGTCGTTGCGCGATCCGCCGAAATACCCGCAACCGCGCTGCACCTGGCCGTCGATGCGCAGTTCGGCGCTCATGTGCTGCACGCTGCCGGTGCTGCTGTCGACGCAGCGCTGCGGCGCGACCCACAACTCGATGCGCTGGTTATTGGCTTCGCTGCTCAGATTGAAGCGGCCGTCGCCCAGTTGTTCTTCAACATAGGGCACCGCGAGTGGCGGCTGGCCTGCGCGGTCGATGACCATGCCTTTGCCGCTGACTTTGACGTTCCATTCCGGGCCATGGCCGGCCGCGCGCAGGATCAGTTGTTTGAAGTTGGGATCATCGCACGCGGTGCCGGAGCGCTCGACGCGGTACAGCTGAGTCAGGTCGAGTCGATCGCCGGCAACTTTGCCGCGAACATCGGCAAACAGTTTGCCTTGCTCATCAGCCAGCGTTGCCGCTTCTTGCAGAATGCTGGTGCCACCAATGTCATTGACCACCAGTTGACGCTGCTCCTGGCACGGCTGGAACACCAGTTTGCCGTCGGCAGCGGTCAGTTGCCCCTGCATCCGCGTCTGCCCGACGTGCGAGGCRCTTTCTCGCTGGCCATCGAGCAACTGGCAAGCGGCAAACAATGGCAGCAGGGCAATAACGACTAACGAACGGGCAACACGCATCTTCGGCTCTCCAGACAAGTGCCGCCACGTTACTGAGGCTGACTGCCGATCACAAGGTTTGTCTGGCCACTATTGAGTTGGGCATGGGGTCGCCGCATAGTCTTGCTCTTGTCTGGTTTGATGGATCGAGGTGCGCTCAATGCAATGGAAGGTCGCGATACTGCTATTGGTGACGTCATGCGCTGGCACCAGCCAGGCTGCCGATCTTGATTTTTCCTCAGCGGCTGATTTCGCAAGGATGGAAATTCTGCTCAAGGATGATCAGGGCGCCCATCCGGACTTTGCTCAGCTTTCCGTTACCCTGACTCCCGAAGCGACCGCCCGGGCCAAGGCAATCAGTCGTGAGGCGCTGGGCCAGCCATTGAACCTGTCGATCAATGGCCAGCACATTTCAACAACTACAGTGCATTCGGAGCTTGGTGGGCTGCTCAGGATCGTGATGCCGCGGCCTGTTGCCAAAAGCCTGTTACCGACTTTGATCGAGTAAATGAAGCTCAGCCCACGTGAAATGTCTGACCTGTCTGCAGGCCTTCCACACTCTTCGCGTAGGCCAGCGCCACATCCGCCGCAGGAACCGGCTTGTAACCACGGAAATACGGGGCGTAGCTACCCATGGCTTCCAGCAGTACGGTCGGGCTGATCGAGTTCACTCGCAGGCCGCGTGGCAGTTCGATGGCGGCGGCGCGGACGAAGCTGTCGAGGGCGCCGTTGACCAGCGCTGCCGAGGCGCTGGTGCGGATCGGATCATGGCTGAGCACGCCGGTGGTAAAAGTGAAGGAGCCGCCGTCATTGGCGAATTCGCGACCGATCAGCAGCAGATTGACTTGGCCCATCAGTTTGTCTTTAAGCCCGAGGGCGAAGCTGTCTTCAGTCATCTCGCCCAGTGGGGCGAAGGTCACGTTGCCGGCGGCGCACACCAGGGCATCGAACCTGCCAGTTTTTTCGAACAGTTTGCGGATCGATGCGCTGTCGCTGATATCCACCTGCAAGTCACCGCTGGTGCGGCCAATGCGGATGACTTCGTGGCGTTGCGACAGTTCTTTGTCCACCGCCGAACCAATGGTGCCGCCAGCGCCTATCAACAGAATCTTCATCGTGCCGTACCTCAAGTGATTGAACGAGGTTTCAGTCTAGAGTGGTTTTTTCTGTGGATAAGCGCGCTAATAGGCAACCTTTGGTTTTCAAATGGAAACAATCCATGAGCGAAATGGATGATCTGGCGGCGTTCGCAGTGTTGATCGAAGCGGGCAGTTTTACCCTGGCGGCGCAGCAGTTGGGCTGCAGCAAGGGTCAGTTGTCCAAACGCATCAGTCAGCTCGAAGCACAGTTTTCCGTGGTGCTGCTGCAACGCACTACCCGGCGCTTGAGCCTGACCGCCGCCGGCGCAGCATTGTTGCCGCAGGCCCAGGCGTTGGTCGTCCAGGTGGAAAGGGCGCGTCAGGCCTTGGCGCGGTTGAAGGACGATATGGCCGGACCGGTGCGCATGACGGTGCCGGTGTCGCTGGGCGAAACCTTCTTCGATGGTCTGTTGTTGGAGTTCTCGCACACATACCCCGAGGTGCAGATCGAGCTGGAGTTGAATAACAGCTACCGCGATTTGTCTCGGGACGGCTTTGATCTGGCGATCCGCAGCGAAGTGGCCAACGACGAGCGACTGGTCGCCAAACCGTTACTGGCATGGCAGGAAATGACCTGCGCGAGCCCGGCTTACCTCGAACGCTTCGGTGAACCGTTGACGCCGCAGGCACTGGCCGAGCATCGGTGCTTACTCAACAGCCACTACAGCGGGCGTGAGGAATGGCTTTATCACCAGCAGCATGAATTGCTGCGGGTGCGGGTGTCAGGACCGTTCGCCAGCAACCATTACAACTTGCTGAAGAAAGCCGCGCTCAGTGGCGCCGGCATCGCGCGATTGCCTTCCTACCTGTTGCAAGCGGAATTGGCTGACGGTCGATTGCGCTGGCTCCTGCGCGATTTTCAGACCCGGCGCATGCCGATGTACCTGGTGCATCCGTATCAGGGCGGACTGCCGAAGCGCACGCAAGTACTCGCTGACTATCTGATCGGCTGGTTCAAACGCAGCGGTGAGGCGCTGGATCGCCTTCAGCGCTGACTTCATTCTCCTGTGGGAGCGAGCCTGCTCGCGAAAGCGGTTTCACAGACACTTCATGTGTTGACTGAACTAACGCATTCGCGAGCAGGCTCGCTCCCACAAGGATTTTGTTTATTTTGCGAAATGGCGGGCGATCAGATGATCAATCGACAACTTGCCTGGCCCCGTCGCCATCAGGTACAGCAACACCGCCGCCCAGGTGCCGTGGGTCGGATAGGCATCGGGATACACAAACAGTTGAATGGTCAGGGTCATCCCCAACAGGGCCAACGCCGAAAAACGCGTAGCGAAGCCGATCAGAATCAGCAGCGGAAAAAAGTGCTCGGCGAACGCGGCCATGTGCGCGGCAATCTCTGGCGACAATAACGGCACGTGGTATTCGCTCTTGAACAACGGAATCGTCGAGTCGGCCAGACGTGGCCAGCCGAGTTGAAAAGTGCCGTCAATCAAATCAATGGCCAAACCTTCAACCTTGGTCTGTCCTGATTTCCAGAACACCGCGGCAATCGAGAAACGCGCAATGAACGCGATCAGGCTGTGGGGGATTTTTTCCAGCAGCGCGATGGCGCGGGTGATGAGCGTTTTCATGGCAGTTCCTTGTTATTCAAGTGGGTAATGGCGTTGTGCGCGATCAGCAAGCCAAGGGTTTGCGCGAGGTCGAACTCAGGGCTGTTTTCCGCCGCTTTCAGCAGTGGCTGGCCATCGATCAGGTTGCGGATAAACGTACTGGCGCCGGGGTCAACGGCAAACACTTCGACGTCCAGGCCATTGCGCAATACCAGCGCGTGTTGCCTTTGGTTGATGTCGATGCCCTCCAGTGTCGCGTCGTGTTGATGTGCGCCCCAGATCGCCACCACGGCATAGGTTGAGTCGAGCAGGTGCAGGGAGGGATGAAGGTCGAGGCGCAGCTCACTCAGCGTTTGCGCATCAGTCAGTGCTGCCGTGATTTCTTCTGGCCGGACGGGCAGGGCGTCGGCGGCGTGATAGGCGAGGGTGCGCAGGTGCTCAAGGCGCGCCACGTCGGCCAGATAAGGCACGCTGCCGGCCGGTTCAAACGCTGCAATGAAGTCCGCCAATTGTTCGCCGTAGCGGCTCATCAACCGACTTTGCGGCGGTTGCTGTTGTACGAAAACGGCCGCCATGGCGCGGAAGAATTCTTCGCCCACCAATTGCGCAACCACCGGATAGCTGTCGCCCAACGCATTGCTCAGCGAGCCCTGCACGTTGTTGCGATACACCGCGAAACGGCTCGCCGGATCAGCGCCGTTGGCACTGCACAGACCTTCGGGGCAGGGCAGCCGCGTGTCGATGAGCGCAGCCGCGAAAGCGCGTTGAGTGCTCATGTGCGGCCTCCGGCATCGCGCAAAAGCGCATCAGCCTGTTGCGCCTCGACCAGCAGCACTGCGAACGCCGGCACTTGATTGTCGCGCTCGATCAGAGTCGCCACCGGGCCGGTGCGCTGCAGTACTTGCCGGTACAAATTCCAGACGGCTTGATCGATCGGCGCGCCGTGATCATCGATCAGCAAACGATCGCCGAGGCTGTCGCTATCTTCGGCAAACCCGGCCAGATGAATCTCGCCAACCCTGTGCAGGGGCAGGGTATCGAGATACGCCAACGGATCACGCTGATGGTTCACGCAGGAAACGTAGACATTGTTGACGTCGAGCAACAGGCCACAGCCACTGCGGCGGATGACCTCTGCGATGAAGTCTGCCTCATCGATCGTCGAGCGCTCGAACGCCAGATAGGTTGCCGGATTCTCCAGCAGCATGGGTCGTTGCAGGGTGTTCTGCACCTGATCGATATGCTCGCAGACGCGGTTCAGCGTCGGCGTGTCATAGGCCAGTGGCAGCAGATCATTGAGAAACACCGGGCCGTGGCTCGACCAGGCCAGATGTTCGGAAAAGGATTGCGGTTGATAGCGCCGAATCAGTTCGGCGAGGCGCTTGAGGTGCTGTTTATCCAGCGGCCCTTCAGCACCGATGGACAAGCCGACACCGTGCAGCGACAGCGGATACTGCTCGCGGATCAAACCGAGAAAATGATGAAACGGACCGCCGGCCACCATGTAGTTTTCAGCGTGGACTTCGAAGAAGCCGATGTCCGGTGATGAGCCGAGCACTTCACGAAAGTGCCCGGTCTTGAGTCCCAGCCCGGCACGGGGCGGGAGCCCGGTGAGGGCTGCCTGAGTGCGGGGTTGGGCATGGTCATTGAGGGTGAGCATGATCGTCACTCAGGCAGTTCGCGGATCAGGACTTGGCTTTGAACGCTTCCATCTGACCGAAACCGGTCGGCGAGGTCTTGCTCTCGGTGGTGGCGCAGGTGCCTTTCGGAACCAGTTTCCAGGCGTTGGCCTGGTAGTCCATTTTCGACGTGCCGGCACAAGTGGTGCCTGCGCCTGCGGCGCAATCGTTGTGACCTTTCATGGCCACGCCGAAGCATTTTTCCATGTCGGCGTCAGCGGCGTGGACGGTCGATACAGCAGCCATGCTCAGGGCAGAACCGAGGGCCAGAACCAGGGCAGTGGCGGACAGGGTGCGAGTGGTAGCAGTCATGATGTTTCTCCAGTCTTGTTCAGGGTTTTTACAAGCGGTTTGTGCTTGCTTACCCCACTAGAGAACGCTCACTGCGATGCGTTACAGCAACCCTCAAATCTTTTTCAAAAGAAAACACGCACATCGCCGGTGGAAGCAGAGGTAAACCAAGGAATTGAATAATGGTTATCGTAAACGGTTATTAAAAACTGTCATTTCTGACAGTTGGCAGGGTTTTCCGACTGAGTATATTGGGCTTGTGGCGGTACACATCAGGGAGAAAGACCATGAATTTGTCCGAATTGAAAAAGCTCGTGCAAGCCAGGATCGACGAGAAGGCCAATATCATCCTGGATGAAAAGGTTGTTAATGACGGCGCTGCATTTGGTGAACTGCAGATCTATTTTTGCCTGCGTCGCATTCTGAATAAAAAAGCCACTCTTGAAGATTTTGGTGTCTTGCACGCGGTGAGTGATTTGCTGCAGGCGACGGGCGTTATTTCTGCGAATCAGACGCTGGGCTCAAGAGTTGCCCCCTGATTCGGGACATTTCCTCGCGGCAGGAACAGTCAATGAAAAGTGAGGTGTTGGAAATGAACGATTTAGAGCGTTTGAAAAAGATAGTCATACAGTTTGGAATCGATGAAAAAGAGATCAAAAACGAAAGCAGCTTTATCGGCGATCTCGGGATTGACGACCTGAAGAAGGTTGAGTTGGTGATGGCGATTGAGGAGGAGTTTGATATGGATATCCCGGACAATGCATCCGAGAACTTTATAACGGTGCAGGACGTGATCAATTATGTGAGTGATCACAATCATGTGTGATCATTCCCACACAGGCAACCTACTCTGCCCCGAAGCTGCCGAGGGCCGCTCCCAACAGGGGAATCCCAAGTACAAAAAAAACGGCCCGAAGGCCGTTTTTTGTTGGCTGAAACACATCAACCGCCGAGGTACGCCTCGCGTACTTTCGGGTCGGTCAGCAGCGCTTCACCGGTGCCTTGCATGACCACGCGGCCGTTTTCCAGAACGTAGGCGCGGTCAGCGATTTTCAGCGCCTGGTTGGCGTTCTGCTCGACCAGGAACACCGTCACACCGTCCTTGCGCAGCATTTCGATGATGTCGAAAATCTGCTGGATGATGATCGGTGCCAGGCCCAGCGACGGCTCGTCGAGCAGCAGCAGTTTCGGCTTGCTCATCAGCGCGCGGCCGATGGCGAGCATTTGCTGTTCGCCGCCGGACATGGTGCCGCCGCGCTGGTTGAAGCGTTCTTTCAGGCGCGGGAACAGGCCAAGAACCTTGTCCATTTGTTCCTGATAGTCGCCCTTGTCGGTGAAGAAGCCGCCCATGGACAGGTTTTCTTCAACGGTCAGACGGGCGAATACCCGACGACCTTCCGGCACCACGGCGATGCTCTTGCGCATGATCTGCGACGAGTCCTGGCCGACCAGTTCCTCACCCATGTAGCGGATGCTGCCGCTATGCGCTTGCGGCGAACCGCAGAGCGTCATCAGCAGCGTGGACTTGCCGGCACCGTTGGCGCCGATCAGGGTCACGATCTCGCCCTGACGGACTTCGACGTTGACGCTGTGCAGGGCCTGGATCTTGCCGTAGAAGGTGGAAACGTTTTCGAACTGCAGCATTTACGCTTCCCCCAGGTAGGCTTTGATCACTTCAGGATTGTCGCGGATCTGTTCCGGTGTGCCGTCGGCCAGAGGCGTGCCTTGGTTGATCACGACGATGTGGTCGGAAATGCTCATGACCAGTTTCATGTCGTGTTCGATCAGCAGCACGGTGACGTTGTGCTCTTCGCGCAGCACGCCGATCAGCGCCTTGAGGTCTTCGGTTTCCTTCGGGTTCAGACCGGCCGCCGGTTCGTCGAGCATGAGGATCCGTGGACGGGTCATCATGCAGCGAGCGATTTCCAGACGCCGTTGCTGACCGTAGGCCAGGGTGCCGGCGGTACGGTTGGCGAACTCTTTGAGGTTGACCTTTTCCAGCCAGTACTCGGCAAATTCCATGGCCTCGCGCTCGCTTTTGCGGAACGCCGGGGTCTTGAACAGACCGGCCAGGAAGTTGGTGTTCAGGTGACGGTGCTGGGCGATCAACAGGTTCTCGACCGCCGTCATGTCCTTGAACAAGCGCACGTTCTGGAAGGTGCGCACCACGCCTTTGAGGGCGATCTTGTGGCCCGGCAGGCCTTGGATCGGCTCGCCGTCCAGCAGGATGCTGCCGCCGGTGGGCTGATAGAAACCGGTCAGGCAGTTGAACACAGTGGTCTTGCCCGCGCCGTTCGGCCCGATCAATGCAACCACCTGTTTCTCTTTGACGGTCAGGGCCACACCGTTGACCGCCAGCAAGCCGCCGAAGCGCATGCTCAGGTTTTCGACTTTAAGAATCTCGCGGCTCATTTTCGCAACTCCATGTGTGGGCGTTGCATCGGCAGCAGACCTTGTGGACGCCAGATCATCATCAACACCATCAGGGCGCCGAACATCAACATCCGGTACTCGCTGAACTCACGCATCATTTCCGGCAACAGGATCATCACCACGGCCGCGAGAATCACGCCCAGTTGCGAGCCCATGCCACCCAGCACGACGATGGCGAGGATGATCGCCGACTCGATGAAGGTGAACGACTCCGGCGTCACCAGACCCTGACGTGCAGCGAAGAAGCTACCGGCGAAACCGGCGAACGCAGCGCCGAGGGTGAAGGCGGACAGCTTGATGATCGTCGGATTCAGCCCCAGCGCACGGCAAGCGATTTCGTCTTCACGCAGCGCTTCCCACGCACGGCCGATCGGCATGCGCAGCAGGCGGTTGATGACGAACAGCGCCGCCAGCGCCAGCAACAGGGCAACGAGGTAGAGGAAGATCACCTTGTTGATCGAGTTGTATTGCAGGCCGAAATACTCGTGGAAGGTTTGCATGCCTTCCGCAGCTTTGCGTTCGAAGGTCAGACCGAAGAACGTCGGTTTCTCGATGTTGCTGATGCCGTTCGGACCGCCAGTGATGTCGGTCAGGTTACGCAGGAACAGACGGATGATCTCGCCGAAGCCGAGGGTTACGATCGCCAGATAGTCACCGCGCAAACGCAACACCGGGAAGCCCAGCAGGAAACCGAACGTCGCCGCCATCAGGCCGGCAATCGGCAGGCAGATCCAGAAGCTCAGGCCGTAGTAGTGCGACAGCAGCGCGTAGCTGTAGGCGCCGACGGCGTAGAAGCCGACGTAACCGAGGTCAAGCAGACCGGCCAGACCGACGACGATGTTCAGGCCGAGGCCGAGCATCACGTAGATCAGGATCAGCGTCGCGATGTCCACCGCGCCACGCGAGCCGAAGAACGGCCACACCAGCGCCACCAGAATCAGCGCAATGATGAAATAGCGCTGGGTGGTCGGCAGGGTCAGGAAGTTGCTGGCCTTGGCCGGAATCAGCGGCAAGCCCGGCGAGGATCGCCAGGCCTTGCTGATCTGCTGATTGAACAGCACGCGCAGGAACATCAGTACCGAGCAGATGGCGATGGTCGCCAGCACGGCCGGGCTGGTGTTGTGCACTTCCAGGTTGATGCCGACGATGGTCAGTTTCAAACCGAGTACCGGGTAGGCCACGGCCCACACCAGCAAAGCGCTGAACAGCGCCTGTTTAAGATTCCTAGTCATACTTTCTCAACCTCCGGACGGCCCAGAATGCCGGTCGGACGGAACAACAGCACCAGAACCAACAAGCCGAAAGCCACGACGTCCTTGTACTGGTCGCCGAAGATATCGGCACCAAAGGCTTCCGCCACCCCAAGCACCAGCCCGCCGAGCATGGCGCCGGGGATGCTGCCGATACCGCCCAGTACCGCTGCGGTGAAGGCTTTGAGGCCGACGAGGAAACCGGCGTTCGGGTTGATTACGCCGTACTGCATGCTCAGCAGCACAGCCGCAACGGCCGCCAGCGCGGCACCGATGACGAAGGTCAGGGCAATGATGTTGTTGGTGTTGATGCCGAGCAGGTTGGCCATCTTGATGTCTTCGGCGCAGGCGCGGCAGGCGCGACCCAGGCGAGAGCGGGAGATGAACAGGGTCAGGCCGAGCATGGCGATCAGGGTCACCACGAACACCACGATCTGCATGTAGGAAATCAGCACTTCTTGTGCGCCACCTGGGCCGAAGGCAATGTTGCCCGGAATCAGGTTGGGGATAGCTTTGTCCTTGGAGTCTTGCGCCAGCAGAACGGTGTTCTGCAGGAAGATCGACATACCGATCGCGGAAATCAGCGGGATCAGACGGTTGCTGCCGCGCAACGGGCGGTAGGCAATGCGTTCGATGCTGTAACCGTAGGAACTGGTGACGACGATGCTGGCGATAAACGCTGCGGTCATCAACAGCGGGACACTGTCGAGTCCCATCATGGTCAGCCCGGCGATGGCGATGAACGCCACGTAGGAACCGATCATGTACACCTCGCCGTGGGCGAAGTTGATCATTCCAATGATGCCGTAAACCATCGTGTAGCCGATGGCGATCAGGGCATACATGCTGCCAACGTTCAGGCCGTTAACCAGCTGTTGGAAGAAGTGATAGATGTCAGGCATTACAGCGCTCCTAAAAACCTGATACGCATTTCACTGGTGGAGTCATTTTCCCGCCCGGCCCCGTGGATCTTTATCCACTTCGAATCCGGGTTTTGCCAGCGAACCGCTGATGACGGTTTTGAGATTTTCAGGTGGGGAGACTGGCGGATCACGCCAGCGCGGCCCAATACATTCGTAAAACAAAGCCCACGGCACGCCGTGGGCTTTATTGGCAGTCAGTCAGGCAGCGCCTTACTGAGGCGACACTTCGGTTTTCGGTTTGCCGTTGTGCCACTCGTAGACCACGAATTTGAAGTCTTTCAAGTCGCCCTTGGCGTCGAAACTCAGGTCGCCAGTAGGCGTCTTGAAGGTGCCGGCGTGAATGGCTTCAGCCACTTTCGCCGCGTCTTCGGACTTGGCTGCCTTGATGCCTTCGGCAATCACTTCAACCGCCGAATAGGAAGGGAACACGAACGGGCCGCTCGGGTCTTCTTTCTTCGCCTTGAAAGCATCGGCCAGGGCAATGTTGGCTGGATCCTGGTCGAAGGATTTCGGCAGGGTCACCAGCAGGCCTTCGGCCGCGTCTTTGGCGATCTGGGTGATCGAGTCGTTACCCACGCCTTCCGGACCCATGAACTTGGCTTTCAGGCCTTTTTCCTGGGCTTGACGCAGAATCAGACCCAGCTCCGGGTGGTAGCCGCCGTAGTAAACGAAGTCGACGTTGGCTTGTTTGAGTTTGGCGATGATCGCCGAGAAGTCTTTGTCGCCGGCGTTGACGCCTTCGAACACGGCAACCTTGGTGCCTTTCTTCTCGAGGGTCGATTTCACGGCGGTGGCGATGCCTTCACCGTACTGCTGTTTGTCGTGCAGCACGCCAACGATTTTCGGTTTGACGTGATCTGCAATGTAGTTACCGGCGGCAGGGCCCTGGGCGCTGTCCAGACCGATGGTGCGGAAGATCATTTTGTAACCACGGGCGGTGATGTCCGGGCTGGTAGCAGCCGGGGTGATCATGATCACGCCTTCGTCTTCGTAGATGTCCGAAGCCGGTTGAGTGGAGCTGGAGCACAGGTGACCAACCACGAACTTGACGCCGTCGTTGACGACCTTGTTCGCGACCGCTACCGCTTGTTTCGGATCGCAGGCATCGTCGTATTCAACGGCTTCGAGCTTCTTGCCGTCGACGCCGCCCTTGGCGTTGATTTGCTCGATGGCCATTTTCGCGCCACTGAACTGCATGTCGCCGTACTGGGCTACAGGACCGGTTTTAGGACCGGCGATACCGATTTTGATGGTGTCAGCTGCGAACGAATGGCTGGCAACCCCGGCCAGAACCATAGCGGCAAACAGTTTGGAAATCTGCTTAGTAGCCTTAGTCATAGTGCTCCACTCTTACTGTTGTAATTTTTTTGAGTTCTGGCGCCGTAGCAGCAGAACCGGGTCAGATATCTTTGCGATACCCTCCGGAAATGCCCCCGGCAACTGTACCGGTACAGTGTAGAGCGCCGGTTGTCAGCCTGGGAAGCGGGCGCCGAGGGGCAAAACTTCGGGGTGTCGCATTTTTGAATGAAAAAGACAGAATTGCGGCGTGGCGTTCGTGGGCATATATCCCAATCAGCAGCATTCCCTGGCGTTCCTGCTCTTTTCGTTCGGTGCAGCCATTTGCAACCGGGTTTTGCTGACGGACCACCGACGTTATTATTCGCGTCGATTTCTTTTCCGGACAGCACCCATGAATCAAGAACCTAGCACCCTCTATGCCAAGCTGCTTGGTGAAACCGCATCTATTACCTGGAAAGAGTTGGAGCCGTTCTTCGCCAAGGGTGCCCTATTGTGGGTCGACCCGCTGCTTGATTTGATCGCCGCTGCCGAGGCCGTGGCGTCGGATGATGGCGAGAAAGTGGCTGCCTGGCTGGCCGAAGACAAGGTCGCCAAGCTCTCTGAAACGCGGGCGCTGGATCTTTTCGAGCGTGATCCGTCGTTGTGGGCGGTGGTGGTTTCGCCGTGGATTATGATCCAGGAAAGGGCGGGCACTTCTGCTGCCGCACCTTGATGGTGCGACCGGTCATCAGCGAAAAGTGTGTAGCGGAGTAGCGTGATGGCACCTTGCCGTAGAGAAACGCCACAAGCGCGGGCGGGCTCACGGTGACGTAAACGTAACGGGAACAGTTTAGTAAGCAGCCTAACGGCTGCTTAATTGTTTCTGGATCTTGGAAAGGCCGAAATCTTCAGGGAATCGGCTGACCCCTTCGCGAGCAAGCTCGCTCCCACAGGGGAACGCATTCCAAATGAAACGAATGTCGTTGATCGAGACAAACTTCTCTTTGTCGTTGATCAACTCGCGGTACTTCTTCTCGTACATCGGTTTTATCGCGTACCAGTTAGTGTCGAGGATCTTCGCCGGGTTCTCGAATTCGTTGAGCAGGTCGTCGATGCGGTCTTCGTCGAACTCTTCGTTGATGATGAAATCGAGGATCGAGTTGTCCAGGGTCTCGTCGAAACGGTACGGGTTCTTCGCGAAGCAGCGCTTGATGAACGCCACGATCAAGGTCAGGAAGTCATCCGACAGGCACGGGCTCTTGGCGATCAACGTGGTCAGCGAGAGGTTGGCCGAGGCGCCGATCACCAGCGCGTAACGCTTGAGCGTGGTATTCGGGAACAGGCTGTTGAGGTGAGTCTTCAACCGGTTCAGGTCCATGTACGACAGCTTGTAGTCTTTCGGCAACGAGACAATCGAGACCACCGACGAGCAGTTCTTGAAGAAGTGCAGGTCGTGCAGTGCGGCGGCGTCGTAGCCGGAATTCTTGTACTGCTCCAGCGAAGCGCGATAACGCTTGGACTCGATCGGCAACAGGCTGATGCCTTCAATCGCCTGGGTCACTTTGTTGAAGTGCGGCAGGTCGATCGAGCGGAAGAACAGGTCGTCGATGTTCAGGCGCTGCGGCTCTTTGTCGAACACCTTGAACTTGTCGCTGCTCGGCGGCGGGGTTTCCGGCACCACCGATTCGGCGTAGGCAATTGCCACCGGGCCGGCCAGACTCATGAACAGGTCGTTGGCGTCGAGACGAATGGTTTCGCCGATGTCGATGCCGGCGCGGCGGAAGTAGTTCTGGTCGTAGTCCGTGGTGACGGCCTGCGCTGTCAGAATGTTGAAGATCTGCTGCGAGATGTACTGGTTGGCGTGCTTCTCCATCGCATTGACATCAATGTTCTGGATGTTGCCGTCATCGCTTTCTTCGGCGTAACGCATGATGTCGTTGGAGATCAGCATCATCGCGTTCCAAGGGCGGATACGGCCCATGACGCTGGCTTCGCTGCTGTCTTCATTGGCGAAGTTGTAGGAGAAATCCCATTCTTCCGAAAGGTATTTGCACAGCAGGCGACCGGCGTTGATGTGCAGCGCCTCGGACATTTCGCTGCGGTGATCGGAAATGTTCGGCAGCACGCAGATGCCGCTGGTGAAGATCGGTTCGAACACGAACGAATGCCCGCTCTTGCCGTCATGCTCATCCATCGGCTTGGTGTCGAACGTCTTGTTCATGTACGAGTGCTGCTGCGCCAGGCCGAATTCCGAGGCCATGCCGGAACCGGTACCGCCGCCGGCACTGAAGATCGAGAAATACAGGCGCGACTGGTTGGCCTTGATGCCGCAGCTGTCGATCAGGTACGAATGGATCATTTTCCAGTCAGGGCTAGAGAAGCGCTGGGTGTCCTTGTTGAGGATGATCTTCGCCAGGTACTGGCCGAGGATCGGCGCGTTACCGGCGCCACCGGCGTGGACTTCGGACAAGTCCATGATCTTCATTTTGCTGTAGTCGCGCAGGAAGCCGCTTTTCTCGCCCTTACGCGAGAAACGGATGCGCCCGGCGATGTCCTTGTCGAGGTCGCCGAGCATCACCAGCGGTTCGACCAGGAACACCGGTTTGGTCGATTTGTTCGGGCCGATGCGCAGGTTGTTCTTGATCCACTGGGCCGGGCTGTAGCCCTTGTCGGCCAGACGCCGATCTGCCGCGCGGTCTTCGTTGTTGAATTCGTTGAGGTAAAACTTGCGCGCGTTGTACACCAGCTCCGCGACATCGAGCGCGATGTTGGAGCCGCAGCGACCGAGGCCGATCAGACACACCGACGGGAATTCCTGATCGTTGTGCTGTTCGTTATCGCCTTCCAGGTGCGGCGGGCGCGGGAACACCAGATCACGCAAACCGTCGAGATTGTCGAGGATGCGGTCGGTATTGGTTTCGGTGAAGTACAGGTATTGCTGAGTCGACAGCGGGCGCGACGGCAGCAATGGCTTCGACGGTGACGGGCTGTTGGCGGCGGGGCTCAAAGTCAGATCGGATACCGCAGTGGCGGGATTGTTTTTAGAAGTCATTGTGCGCCATATACCTGGACTGGGTTGGCTCGCGGGCTTTTGCCTGCGAACCTCACGGAATAAGATCTCGCGTCTTTGTGCGCGAATTGAGCCCGAGCATCAGGTTTTTGGCCTGACTGTCGCTGGGGGGAATCCTTTCCTGATCGTTGATGAATCGGCCATTATTCGGCGATCTTTAATCGAAAAGAGGCAAAATGATGTCAACGCTACCTTCGTTGGGGTTCGCCGGAATCGGTCTGATGGGCCTGCCCATGTGCCGGCGTCTGTTGGCGGCGGGTTATCCGCTGACCGTGTGGAACCGCAACCCGGCCAAGTGCGGGCCATTGGTCGAGGCCGGCGCGCGACAGGTAGCGAGCCCCGCTGAACTGTGCGAACACGCCGACGTGGTGATGCTGTGTCTGGCCGACACGGCGGTGGTTCGCCAGGTGGTTTTTGGTGCTGAAGGTATCGCCGAAGGCGCGAAAAACGGCCAGTTGCTGGTGGACTTTTCCAGCCTTGAGCCGACCGCCACGCGCGAGATGGCCACAGAACTGGCGGAGAAAACCGGCATGGCCTGGCTGGATTCACCGGTGTCCGGCGGCGTGGTCGGTGCCGAGGCGGGCAGTCTGGCAATCATGGTCGGTGGTAACGCTGCGGATCTTGAGCGGGTGCGCTCGGTGTTGCTCAATCTCGGTCAGCGCGTCACGCACATGGGCGGAATTGGCGCAGGGCAGGTGACCAAGGCCTGCAATCAGATGATCGTCGCCTGCAACGCGCTGGTGATTGCCGAGGTGGTGGCGCTCGCCGAACAAGCGGGGGTCGACGCGAGCCTGATCGCTGAAGCGCTGGCCGGCGGTTTTGCCGATTCGAAACCGCTGCAGATCCTCGCCCCGCAAATGGCTGACAGCCGTTTCGAACCGATCAAATGGCACGTGCGCACATTGCTCAAGGATCTCGACACCGCCGTCAAATTCTCCCGCGAACAGGGTTCGGCGACGCCGATCAGCGGATTGGCCGCACAACTGATGCGCCTGCATGGGGCGCAAGGCTATTTGGCGCAGGATCCAGCGACACTGGTGCAAATGTACCGCGCGCCAGAATCAGCGGATTGACCGTGTGTGAATGCTTGCGCTGATTGATTTCTTCCAGCACCGGGCGCAACTCGTCCAGCGGCACGGGGCGACTGAGCAGGTAACCCTGGATGAAATCGCAGCCCGAGCGTTCAAGGAATTCGTACTGCTCCAGACTTTCGACGCCTTCGGTCACCACCTGCAAGTGCAGAGTGTGGGCCATGACGATGATCGCCTGGACGATCTCCATGTCGGCGGTCGCCGTGGGAATGTCGAGGATAAACGAGCGGTCGATTTTCAGGGTGTTGAGCGGCAGGCGTTTGAGGTAGGCCAGCGAGGAATAACCGGTGCCGAAGTCGTCGATCGACAGTGAGACGCCAAGCGCGCGGATCTGTCTCAGCAATACCAGGGTGTTGGCAATGTTGCCCATCAACGCGTTTTCGGTGACTTCCAGTTCCAGCCGTCCCGGCGCCACCCCGGCGGTGCGTAATGCGCTTTCGATTTCCGTGGCCAGTTCTTCCCGGGCGAGGTTGAGCGGTGAGCAGTTCCAGGCAATTTTCAGTTCTTCGCAGCCATGCCGCGAGAGTTCGCCCAGATCCTTGCAGGCCCGGCGCAGCACCCAATTATCCAGCTCGGCAATCAGGCCGTTATTTTCAGCGATGGAGATAAAGCGATCCGGGGTCAGCAACCCGTGCAGTGGATGCTGCCAGCGGATCAGTGCTTCAAGCTTGGTGACGCGGCCGGTCTTCAGTTCGAAGATTGGTTGGTAATACAGCGTCAGGCCGTTTTCTTCGCGCAAGGCGTGGCGCAATTCTTCTTCCAGTTGCAGCTCGAAGCTGGCGCGGGTCTTGAGGTTGGAACTGAAAAAATGCAGGCCGTTGCGCCCCGCGCCTTTGGATTGATACAGCGCCAGATCTGCGTGTTTGAGCAATTCTTCGCAGGTGCTGCCATCCTCCGGAAACAGACTGATGCCGATGCTGGTGGTCATCACCATGCGGCGTCCGGCCAGTTCGATCGGCTCCTTCATCTTGAGCATGATGCGCTGGGCCATGTTGCGGGCTTCTTCGCGGTCACGCAGATTGATTAGGATGCAGAACTCGTCGCCGCCGAAACGCGCGACCACGTCTTCATGGCTGCGCACCGAGCCTTTGATGTGCTGGGCGATGACTTTGAGCAGTTCGTCACCGGCGTCATGGCCGAGGCTGTCGTTGATCCGCTTGAAGTGGTCGATGTCGAGAAACATCACCGCGAGCATGCCGCCTTCGCTGGTTTTCTGGCTGAGTTTCTCGGCGAAGATCTGGTTGAAACCGCGCCGGTTGATCAGGTTGGTCAGTGCGTCGTAGTTGGCCGCTTGTTGCAGCGACATGCGCGCCTGATCGAGCTGGCTGAGCAGGGCGTTGACGCGGCGCAGGTCCTCTTCTTTGTTCTGCAGTTTCTTGTCGGCCAGCGCCGCACTGATCGCACTGCCAAGGATCAGCAGGATGATCAGCGCCACGGTCAGGCCCAGTTGCAGATGCCCGTTATCGCCGCCGCTCGCTATCAGGCCTCCCTCGGGAAGAACCAGATCCAGCGCAGCCATGCCGGTGAAATGCATGCTGATGATGCCGGCGCCGAGAATCAGCGCAGCGCCGTACTTGAGCAAATGATGCGCCACGCCGCTGCCTTCGCTCAGATAGCGGGCCACCCACAGCGCGGCGAAACTGGCGCCGATGGCGATCGCCACAGACAGCGCGAACAGTCCTGGCTGATAGTAGGCGGTGGCGCTCGACTTCATCGCCGCCATGCCAACGTAATGCATGCCGGCGATGCCCAGGCCGATGACAAACGCGGTTTTCAAGCAATGCAACGCACTCGGCTGCGCTTCGCTCAAAGTTTGCATGGCCAGCCAAGAGGCGAGCAGGGCGATCAGCAACGAGAAAAGGGTGATACCAAGGTCGTACTGAATCTCGATCGGTGTCTGGAAAGCCAGCATGCCGATAAAATGCATGGCCCAGATGCCGCCGGCCAGGCAGGTCGCACCGATCCAGCGCCAGCTCCGCCGTGACCCCGGATCTTCGGCATTTACAACGCGCTCAGCCATATCCAGGGTGGCGAAACTGGCTGCGCAGGCGACCAGATACGCAACCATCACCAGGAGAGGGTTATGACTGCAATCGAGGATGACCTGCCCGCTCTCCGGCAGCTCGGCAACAAACTGCAAACCAAGCCACTCCATAGCATGCCCCGTCTCTGAAGTCGTCCCGAGTGCGCGTTGAACGCAGTTGAATGTCAGGAGTATAGAGGCCGATTTCGGCATGCAAGCGGTAGTGGCACATTGGCGCTAATGATTTTGGCATTAGCGTCATAGCGATTGRCACTAAAAGCTTAAGCGATCTGTTCGAAAGGGATTTGCGCCCAATCGGGTTGCAGGGGCGGCAAGCCGAAACGCGCGCGGGCCTTATCGCAATCGACATTCTGCTCGCCATTTTCCCATGACGACTCGAATTCGCGGCAGGGGCTGGAGCGCAGTTCATAAATCGAGCACTTCACCTCGCTGCCGACTTCACCGACCAACGCCGTGCAACGCGGCGATTTGCAGTCGGTGCCGTTCATCGCCACCCGACTCGGGCTGATCTGTGTGACCAACTCATCAGGCACCGTGCCGCCGGAAGATGCGCACTCACCCCAAAAGAAAGACACGCGAAAATGGGAACAGCAGGCACCGCAATTCAGACACGGACTGACTTCAGACATGGGCGAGGGTATCAAAGGGATTGATCGGGAGATCCGGACGGATCCGGCGGCCATTCTAGGCTTTGCCGCAGACTTGGGAAGGGGGGCAGGAAACTATTTTTTTGTGGCAAGGTTTTGCCGCAAAAGCCCCGGTTTTCGGGGGATTTCAGGCTTATCAAGGGCTTACGTTTCGTTACAGTGCCATGGGCCGATATCAGGCAGGCGAATGATCACAGACAGCCATTGCGCGGCTGACTAGATTGCAGGTTCCGGGCTCGGATGCGGTGGCAGTGAAGCCCTATAACAATAAAGAGACGGACCCATGCAGAACTCGACCCAAGCGGCGAATGCCTGGCGCATTCTGTTCCTGCTGTTCCTCGCCAACCTGTTCAACTTTTTCGACCGCACCATTCCGGCGATCATCATCGAGCCGATCCGCATGGAATGGCACCTCAGTGACTTTCAACTGGGCATCGTCGGAACCGCATTCACCATTGTTTACGCGATTGCCGGACTGCCGCTGGGGCGGATGGCCGATACCGGTTCGCGCAGCAAGCTGATGGGCTGGGGCCTGGCAACGTGGAGTGCGCTGACGGCAGTCAACGGCTTGGTCGGCAGTTTCTGGAGCTTCCTGATCGTGCGCATGGGCATCGGCATCGGTGAAGCCAGTTATGCGCCGGCGGCCAACTCGCTGATCGGTGATTTGTTTCCGGCTCATCGTCGGGCGCGGGCGATGGGCATTTTCATGCTCGGTTTGCCGTTAGGGCTGTTGCTGGCGTTTTTCACCATCGGGGCGATGGTCAAGGCGTTCGACAGCTGGCGTGCGCCGTTCTTTATTGCCGCAGTACCAGGGCTGATCCTGGCGATTTTCATGTTCTTCATTAAAGAGCCAAAGCGCGGGGCGGCGGAAACCGTGCAGGTTTCACAAGAAAAGGTCGACAAGCCGATCCGGCGGATTCTCGCAGTGCCGACCTTTCTCTGGCTGGTGATGGCCGGGTTGTGCTTCAACTTTGCCACGTATGCCTGTAACTCGTTTCTGGTGCCGATGCTGCAACGCTATTTCCTCATGCCGTTGCAGGAAGCGGCGGTGGCCACCGGAGTTATCGTTGGCGTGACCGGGCTGGTCGGCTTGACCCTGGGCGGCTGGATTGCCGACAAGATTCACCAGCGTGTGGCTAACGGGCGGCTGCTGTTTGCGGCGTTCAGTCTGATTATCTCGACCTTGTGCACGGCGTGGGCGCTGCATTCCGGGCGGATCGAGATTGGCGTGTTTGTCGCGGTGTTCAGTGTCGGCTGGCTGTTCGCCTACAACTTCTACACCTGCGTTTATACGGCGATTCAGGACGTGGTCGAACCGCGCCTGCGAGCGACGGCGATGGCGTTGTTCTTCGCCGGGTTGTATCTGCTGGGCGGCGGTCTTGGACCGGTGGTGGTAGGGGGCTTGTCGGATCATTTTGCGCACACGGCGATGCTGGCGGCTGGGGCGGAGCAGATGACCGAAGCGTTCAAGGCAGTCGGGCTGCATGATGCGATGTACCTGATTCCGGTGGCGCTGTTTTTGACCATGGTGTTTCTGTTTCTGGCGGCGCGGTGTTTTGTGCGCGATGCGCAGCGGATGAAGGAGGGGTTGGTTGCGGTGGTTGAGCCAGAAGTTGCAGCGGCGACGGCATGATGATCGTTCCCACGCTCTGCGTGGGAACGCAGCCCGGGACGCTCTGCGTCCCTTTCCGGAGCTGGAACGCGGAGCGTCCCCTGAGGCATTCCCACGCAGAGCGTGGGAACGATCTAAATAACAGACAAACAAAAAGGCCCGCATCACTGCGGGCCTTGTTGTTTTCAGCGCTGGAGCAGGGCGGTTTAGCCCGCCACCAACACCCGAATCGCTTCCAGGCGCAACGCCGCTTTATCCAGCATCGCCAGACCCTGCTCACGTTGCGTGCGCAACGCATCCAGTTCGCTGTCACGCACGGTCGGGTTGACCGCTTGCAACGCGGTCAGGCGCGCCAGTTCTTCGTCGGTGTCGGCCGCCAGACGGCGGCGGGCCTCGGCCACGCGCTCGGCGTGACGCGGGGCGATCTTGTCTTCACCGGCGTTGATTCGTGGCGTCAACTGATCGCGCTGGGCCTGGATGAACTTGTTGGCGCTGGCACGCGGCACGCTTTCCAGCTGATCGTTCAGTGTTTCGAACGATACCCGTGGCGACAGGTCGTTGCCGTTGGCGTCGAGCAGGCAGCGCAGGGCGGCCGGCGGCAGGTAACGACCCAGTTGCAGCGAACGCGGCGCGACCACTTCGCTGACGTAGAGCAGTTCCAGCAGTACGGTGCCCGGTTTCAACGCCTTGTTCTTGATCAACGCGACAGCGGTGTTGCCCATCGAACCGGACAGCACCAGATCCATGCCGCCCTGCACCATCGGGTGTTCCCAGGTGATGAACTGCATGTCTTCGCGCGACAGCGCCTGGTTGCGGTCGTAGGTGATGGTCACGCCTTCGTCGTCGCCCAGCGGGAAACTGGCGTCGAGCATTTTTTCGCTCGGCTTGAGGATCAGGGCGTTTTCCGAATGGTCTTCGCTGTCGATGCCGAACGCGTCGAACAGGGTTTCCATGTAGATCGGCAGGGCAAACTGATCGTCTTGCTCAAGGATGGCCTCGACCAGTGCTTCACCTTCGCCGGCACCGCCGGAGTTCAGCTCCAGCAGACGGTCGCGACCGGTGTGCAGTTCGGCTTCGAGACGCTCGCGCTCGGTGCGTGCTTCGTCGATCAGGGCTTGCCACTCGCTGTCGTCGGCTTCTTCGAGCAGCGGCAGCAGGCGCGGGCCGAACTGGTGCTGCAAGGCGTTGCCAGTCGGGCAGGTGTTGAGGAACGCGTTGAGCGCTTCGTGGTACCACTGGAACAGGCGCTCTTGCGGGCTGGTTTCCAGGTACGGCACGTGCAGTTCGATGATGTGTTTCTGGCCGATCCGGTCGAGACGACCGATACGCTGCTCGAGCAGGTCCGGGTGCGACGGCAGATCGAACAGCACCAGGTGGTGCGCGAACTGGAAGTTGCGACCTTCACTGCCGATTTCCGAGCAGATCAGCACTTGTGCGCCGAATTCTTCGTCGGCGAAGTAGGCGGCGGCGCGGTCACGCTCAAGGATGTTCATGCCTTCGTGGAACACCGTGGCCGGGATGCCGGAACGCACGCGCAAGGCGTCTTCCAGATCCATCGCGGTTTCGGCGTGGGCGCAGATCACCAGCACCTTGGTGCGCTTGAGCATTTTCAGCTGATCGATCAGCCACTCGACACGCGGGTCGAATTTCCACCAGCGCTCTTCTTCGCTGGCGTCGGGCTGGGCCTGGAAGCTGACCTCCGGATACAGCTCGGCGTGTTCGCCCAGCGGCAGTTCGAGGTATTCGTCCGGGCATGGCAGCGGGTACGGGTGCAGTTTGCGCTCCGGGAAACCCTGCACGGCGGCGCGGGTATTACGGAACAGCACGCGGCCGGTGCCGTGGCGATCGAGCAGTTCACGCACGAGGCGCGCGCTGGCTTCGGTGTCGCCATCGTTGACCGCGGTCAGCAGGGCTTCGCCTTCGTTGCCGAGGAAACCCTGAATGGTTTTGTGCGCTTTGGCCGAGAGACGGCCCTTGTCGAGCAGTTCCTGCACGGCTTCGGCCACCGGGCGATAGTTCTCGCTCTCGGCGCGGAAGGCAGCCAGGTCATGGAAACGGTTCGGGTCGAGCAGGCGCAGACGGGCGAAGTGGCTGTCCTGGCCGAGTTGTTCCGGGGTGGCGGTGAGCAGCAGCACGCCCGGAATGACTTCGGCGAGTTGCTCGACCAGCGAATATTCCGCGCTGGCTTTCTCTTCGTGCCAGACCAGGTGGTGGGCTTCGTCGACCACCAGCAAATCCCAACCGGCCGCGAACAGTGCGTCCTGGGCCTTCTCGTCGTCGACCAGCCACTCCAGCGCAACCAGCGCCAGTTGGGTGTCTTCGAACGGGTTGGCGGCATCGCTTTCGATGAACCGTTCTTCGTCGAACAGCGCAACTTGCAGGTTGAAGCGGCGGCGCATTTCAACCAGCCACTGGTGCTGGAGGTTTTCCGGGACGAGGATCAGCACGCGGTTGGCGCGGCCCGAGAGCAGTTGGCGATGGATCACCAGACCGGCCTCGATGGTTTTACCCAGACCCACTTCGTCCGCCAGCAGAACGCGCGGCGCGATGCGGTCGGCGACTTCGCGAGCAATGTGCAATTGGTGCGCGATTGGCTGAGCGCGAACGCCACCCAGGCCCCAGAGCGACGATTGCAGTTGGCGGCTGGTGTGTTCGAGGGTGTTGTAACGCAGCGAGAACCACGCCAGCGGATCGATCTGGCCGGCGAACAGACGGTCGCTGGCCAGACGGAACTGAATGAAGTTCGACAGCTGGGTTTCCGGCAGGGTGACGGCTTCGTTCTGCCCGTTGAGACCGTGATAGACCATCAGCCCGTCGACATCGTCGACTTGCTGCACGGTCATTTTCCAGCCTTCGAAGTGGGTGATGCTGTCACCCGGCGAGAACCGCACGCGGGTCAGGGGCGCATTCCGTAGCGCGTACTGGCGGGTTTCGCCAGTGGCCGGGTAAAGCACGGTCAACAAGCGGCCGTCCTGTGCCAGAACGGTGCCTAAACCAAGCTCTGCTTCGCTGTCACTGATCCAGCGTTGCCCCGGTTGATACTGCTGCGCCATGCTGCCTGACTCCCACCTTGAAAAA
The DNA here is from genome assembly GCF_056401755.1 of Pseudomonas sp. P4_D7. Taxonomy (NCBI): domain Bacteria; kingdom Pseudomonadati; phylum Pseudomonadota; class Gammaproteobacteria; order Pseudomonadales; family Pseudomonadaceae; genus Pseudomonas; species Pseudomonas sp. P4_D7. Next base: position 27,189 of record NZ_JBFUIR010000030.1, read on the forward strand.
GCGGGCTATCTTAACGGAATGCAGGCTTCAGGGCCAAAGATTACTGGCGTAGGCGCTGCCGTAGGCTGCGATCTTTTGATCTTTGAGAACCCTTGAGGTTTGAGCTGTCTGATGAAGATCGCAGCCTTCGGCAGCTCCTGCACGTGCCAAGTGCGTCACAGATTTTCGACCAGTGGCTCAAGGCGCCTTTGCCGCAGCCGATAGCCTGCAGACAGGAGACCCTTTATATGTTGCCACCGATGCTCCCTCTGAGCGCTGTGCCGATCACTTCCCAGCAGGATCCGATCCGCCAGCGGCCGGACATTCCTCCGGTGGTGCCGGTGCAGGAAAGCTCCAACGAAAGCACAATCGATCTGCAAAAGCGCGATCCGGAAGAGGATCGCCTGCTGGCGCGTGAAGAACAACGCCGTCAGCAGGAGCGTGATCGACGCCGTCGCGAAGCCGACGAAGACCCGGAAGAACACCTGGCGGTGCCCGGTACCGAACTGAATGCCGACAATACCGTGCCGGTGGTGCCACTGATGGAAGATCAGCCGCGTCAGGGCTTGTGGGTCGATATCGAGATTTGAGTCGCTGTACCGCGTGGGGCGCGCCGGCTGGTCAGCGCGCGTCTGAGGCTGCATTATTGGCGCAGTCCTGCCGGTGATGTGGCAGTTGTGATTCTTTCAAGTGATGTACTGACGCCATGAGCCAAGACGACAAACTGATTGACCTCAGCACTGAGCGCGCCAAGCGTGTGCATGACATTAAAGAGAAGCGCCTGAACGAGGTGCGCCAAGCATTCGAGCAGGCTATGCCGCTGGGAAAAGCCAAGAAAAAGTCGAAAAACAAGCCGAAAAAGCGTTGATCTCCCCCTGCATCCGTTGATGCAGGTCAGTTATTTTCCCTCCTTTATCCCCCTTCGTTGCTGGTATTGATCCCGGTCAATTTGTGCGCCTGTGTGTTTGGTAACTTAGTCCCATCGCAGCAGAGCAGGGGCCAGGAGGCCAGTCATGTTTTTCGATAACGTGGTGTTTGCCGGGGTCCTGACTGTAGGGCTGATGGTTCTGTTTTTTGCAGGGTTTGGATTTTTTATCTGGAAGGATGCGAATAAGCGCAAGAAGTGATTCTTCTGGATTGATGAGCACGCAAGGCATTTTGGGGCGACTTCGGTTGCCCCTTTTTTTTTGTGTCTTGGCGGCCTTTGGGCCGACCATGTTCTTGGGGTTTTGGGTGTATATCCGTTTTTCGGGTGTTGCCACTGGCGGTTTCGCCCTTACGGCGACTCACTTTTTTTCAAACGCCAAAAAAAGTAAGCAAAAAACGCTTGCTCCTACGTGCGGCCCGCTCGCTGGGGCTCGGGGGTCCTTCGCTGCGGGATCGATCCGGGCGCAGCGTCTACGGTTTGCTTCGCTGCACCTCCTCTCGCTGTGTTTGGCTTCGCCAAACGGTCGCTGCGCTCCCACGCCCGGATCAATCCCTCCACTCAGCCTTCCGACGTCGCTTTACAGATCAAGATCAAGAGCAGGCGAGCTGACACTCGGCCTATTGAGTGGTGAAAAGCGGGTGTTCGGCTTTGGGTTTTTGGTGCTCTTGCCACTCACCCCAGCCCTCTCCCTAGGGAGAGAGAGCCGATGGTGGGCCTGTGAAAATTTGCGTTCAACTCGGACTTTCACGTCGGCGTAACTCTACCAAACACCTCGGTCAGTCCCCTCTCCCTCCGGGAGAGGGCTAGGGTGAGGGGCTTGTGATCTGGCTTGTGATCTGGCTTGTGATCTGGCTTGTGATCTGGCTTTGGTTTTTGATCTTTTGCCCCATCGGCAGGCCGAGCGTAGGTGTTCATCCGGGGGTAGGCGCGTAGCGCCGTGCGGCGTAGCCGCATACATCGAGAGGAGGTGCAGCGAAGCAAACCGTAGGCGATGCCCCCGGATGGACACCGTAGCGAGGGAACACTGAGCCTCAGCGAAGTGCCGTACGCCAGGGGCAAAGCCTTTTGGTTCCTTTTTGGCGTTTGAAAAAGGGACTCGCTGTAAGAGCGAAACCGCCAGCGGCAGCACCCGCAGCAACGGATATGCCCCCAATCCCAATCCCAAAACCCCAAACACAAAAAAAGGCGCGATCCTCTCGAATCGCGCCTTTCTCAAGTACCGCTATCTATCAACTACCCAACGCCTTCGACGCCAGCCAGAACAACCCGGCCGACAGCGCAACCGTCGCCGGCAGGGTCAACACCCAAGCCAACAGAATGGTACGCACCGTGCCACCCTGCAGGCCGCTCTTGTTGGCGACCATGGTGCCCGCCACGCCCGAAGACAGAACGTGAGTGGTCGACACCGGCAGGCTGAAGATATTGGCCATACCGATCAAACTGGCAGTAGTGATCTGCGCCGACATGCCCTGGGAATAGGTCATGCCCTCCTTGCCGATCTTCTCACCGATGGTCAGCACCACGCGTTTCCAGCCAACCATGGTGCCCAGGCCCAGAGCCAGTGCGACCGCCAGAATCACCCAGAACGGGGCGTATTCGGTGGTGGTGGTCAGGTCTTTGCGCAGCTTGTCGAGGTCAGCCTTTTCACGGGCTTCCAGGCCAGGCAGCTTGCCAACCTTCTTCGCGGTGTCGTCCAGGCAGAGCAGGTAACGACGCACTTCGATGCGGCTGTCGGACGACAGCGAATGGTAGTCCGCTACGCCTTTAAGCGTGTGCAGCAGGGCGCTGATGGTCGGTTCGGTCTGCTGCGGGTTGCAGCGGAATTTCTCCGGCAGGTCGCCTTCCACGCTCTTGCCCAAGGCCAGGAATTCACCCAGCGAATCGGCGTTGCGCTGGTAGAACTGGCTCAGGTGCAGGGTCGCGTCGCGAGTGCGTTCGATCTGGTACGTGGTGCTGTTCAGGTCGAGAACGAACTGCGCAGGCACGATACCGATCAGCACCAGCATGATCAGGCCGATGCCTTTCTGGCCATCGTTGGAGCCGTGCACGAAGCTCACGGCCATCGCCGAGATCACCAGAACCAGACGGTTCCAGAACGGTGGATGCTTCTTGTCGTCGATCTTGCGGCGTTGTTCCGGTGTCTTGTGCATCTTCGACAGCGGACGCCACCACTTCAGGCCGATCAGGATCAGCGCGGCGATCAGGAAGCCGGCCATTGGCGAGAACACCAGCGAGGCGCCGATGTCGATCGCTTTTTGCCAGTTCACGCCGTCGGCCAACGGAATGTCGTTGATCAGGGCGTTGGCCAGGCCGACACCGAGGATCGAGCCGATCAGGGTGTGCGAGCTGGAAGCCGGGATACCGAAGTACCAGGTGCCCAGGTTCCAGGCGATTGCCGCGGCGAGCAACGAGAACACCATCGCCAGGCCATGGCCGGTGTTCACATTGATCAGCAGCTCAACCGGCAGCAAATGGACAATGGCATACGCCACGCCAACGCCGCCCAGCAGCACGCCGAGGAAATTGAACACACCGGAGAAGAAGACCGCTAGGTGGGGCGGCATGGCTTTGGTGTAGATAACAGTGGCTACCGCGTTAGCGGTGTCATGAAATCCATTGATGAACTCGAAGGCGAGGACAAACGTCAGGGCGAGCAAGAGGCTCACAAGCACCCAAGCATCCAGTCCGCTGAATAAATCGATCATGAAGGTTTTCTGACCCGGTCGTAAGGGGGCGCGATTATGCCAGAAAAGACTGGAAATCGATCCCCTCCCTGCTCATCGGTTACACACTTCTTCGATTTAATTTGTTGCAACGCATGAAAACCAAGCGTGCTGCAGGGTTTTTCAAGTGCTTGATTTGCTTGATAAAAAGCTTGTTTTGCAAGCGAATTTATCGATGCGCAGACGTCTCAAACGCTTGTCTGAAATATCTCTGAAACCTGTAGGACGCCCGTTCTCAGTCAGTCAGACCGGATGATGGCCGCTGCCCGCGGGTAGCGGGCGCGCAAGGCATCGTCGTTCCACCGCGCTTGTAACCGGTGTGGACGCAAACCTTCAGAAGATCCGAAAAACGTCGCTCAAGGCTCTTCGGCTTTGAGTTCCTTTTCGATCTTTTCGATTTCTTGCTTGAAGACCTGATCCTGAACGGTAGGGCGTTTACGCCATGCTTTGCGTTCCGGTTCGGGCTGAGCGGCGTAGGTGGTGACTTCCCCGCCGTAAACTTCCTTGTAACGTTGTTCCTGGCGCTCAAGTTCCGCGCGCAGTTCGTCTTTCGTCACAGTGCTACCTGTATGAGTTGAGTTAAGTGTCTGGTGAAACGCACTGCAACGAATCGGTTGAACGGAGCCACCGCGAGTTCAACGCCCGGACAGGCATTGGTGTAAACGGTGGGGCGATCAAGACTTCCGTGTTACAGGCGGCTACGGCACCAGATAAAAACTGACGCAGCATCAGTTTCCTGTTTCAGCGAGCGCAGGCGTTGCATGAGTGATTCGCGTCAGGCGCTGGCCGGGCTGTTGGCGATGGACATCGCCGCAGCGGGTGACGACCTCCGCGATTAAAAACGAGGTGCCACTGAGCTGCATTATAGCGGTCGATTCAGGAATGACTATCTTTGCCAAGTTAAAAACGGTTCCGGATGTGTGATTGTTTTGTGACTCGCAACTTTTGTTACTAGTTGAAGTGCGTGTTGGCCCTTATTGGGTGGGTGATCTGTTTTTGGCGCCATTTAGTCGGACAACTAAAGCTGTGATTCTGATAATCGCAAAGTTTGGCTTGCCCTATAAATAGCTAGACGTCATCCCAACAGCTGATTGCGATTATCGGTCGACGGTTCGATAATCGCCCAATCTTGCAGCCCGACGCTTGTGCATTTGTCGGCGAGCCGCTTGTATAGCCCATTGATCCGTGCCGGATAAAAGGACAAGAAATGAACGATCAAATGCGCAACTCCTTCACCTCTGTGGCGCCGCCGATCGTCGCCTCGCCGGCCAAACGTATCCAGGCGCTGACCGGTGATCCGGACTTCATGACTTCGCTGGCTCGTGGTCTGGCGGTGGTGCAGGCGTTTCAGGAGCGCAAGCGCCATCTGACTATCGCCCAAATCAGCCACCGCACCGAGATTCCCCGCGCCGCCGTGCGTCGTTGCCTGCATACGCTGATCAAACTCGGCTACGCCACCACGGACGGTCGCACCTATTCCTTGCTGCCCAAAGTGCTGACACTTGGCCACGCCTATCTGTCGTCGACGCCGTTGGCAGTGTCCGCTCAGCCGTACCTCGACCGCATGAGCGAACAACTGCACGAAGCCTGCAACATGGCCACGCTGGAGGGCGACGACATTCTCTACATCGCCCGCTCGGCGACCACTCAGCGGCTGATTTCGGTGGACCTGTCGGTGGGCGGTCGCCTGCCAGCGTATTGCACGTCGATGGGGCGGATTCTGCTGGCAGCACTTGATGACACCTCGCTGCGTGAATACCTCGATCACGCCGAATTGGTCGCCAAGACCAGCCGCACGATTCACACCCCCGACGCGTTGCTCGAATGCCTGCAGGAAGTGCGGCAGCAAGGCTGGTGCATCGTCGATCAGGAACTGGAACAAGGTCTGCGTTCGATTGCCGTGCCGGTCTACGACGCTTCCGGCCAGGTGGTGGCAGCGCTCAACGTCAGCACCCACGCCGGTCGCGTCAGTCGTACCGAGCTGGAGCAGCGCTTCCTGCCGGGCCTGCTCAGCGCCAGTCGCGACCTCAGTGCGCAGTTGTTTGCCTGATGAAGTGTTCGATAAACGCACAGTGTTGCGTTTATCGAATTGACGCTAAAACCCTCGGATCATTAATGTCGCGGCAGCGTCATCCGGCGCTGATGTGAATGAGCCCGCCGGACTGCCGACTCCCATAATAATGACAAGAGGCAACTCACCATGCGCATGCTCTCCGACTGTCTCCGCCCCATCCGCTGTTGCCGGGTTCACCGCAACGCCTGATCCAGACCTTCTATTCTTGTGACCGTGCCGCTCTCTGGCCGGCCGCCGTTCGACTGCGTTTTTTGCGTGGAATAAAAATAATGAACCAGCCTCAGTCCGCTGTGGGTAACTGCCTCGACGTGCAGACCTTCATCAATGCCCAACCGATCTCGCGCTATCAGTGGCGCGTGGTGATTCTGTGTTTCCTGATTGTCTTTCTCGATGGCCTCGACACCGCCGCGATGGGGTTTATTGCCCCGGCGCTGTCGCAGGATTGGGGCATCGACCGGGCCAGCCTTGGCCCGGTGATGAGTGCCGCGCTGATCGGCATGGTCTTCGGAGCACTCGGCTCTGGCCCTTTGGCTGACCGCTTCGGGCGCAAAGTGGTACTCGTTGGCGCGGTGGTTCTGTTCGGTGCCTTCAGCCTGGCGTCGGCGTACAGCAGCAACGTTGAACAGCTACTGGTGCTGCGCTTCCTGACCGGTCTGGGACTGGGGGCGGGGATGCCGAATGCCACCACACTGCTCTCGGAATACACCCCGGAGCGCAAGAAATCGCTGCTGGTAACCAGCATGTTCTGCGGTTTCAACCTCGGTATGGCCGGTGGCGGGTTTATTTCCGCCAAGCTGATTCCGGCGTTCGGCTGGCACAGTCTGCTGCTGATCGGCGGGATCCTGCCGCTGATCCTCGCCGTGGTGCTGCTGTTCTGGTTGCCGGAGTCGGCGCGTTATCTGGTGGTGCGCAATCGTGGCACGGACAAAGTGCGCAAGACCCTGGCGCCGATCGACCCGGTCACCGTCGCTCAGGCCTCGAGCTTCAGCGTACCGGAACAGAAAACCGTCAAGGCGCGCAACGTGTTCGCGGTGATCTTCTCCGGCACTTACAGCACCGGCACCTTGCTGCTGTGGCTAACCTACTTCATGGGGCTGGTGATTGTTTATCTGCTGACCAGTTGGTTGCCGACGCTGATGCGTGACAGCGGTGCGAGCATGGAGCAAGCCGCATTTATTGGCGCGTTGTTCCAGTTCGGCGGGGTGTTGAGCGCGGTCGCTGTGGGATGGGCGATGGACCGCTTCAATCCGCACAAGGTCATCGGCATTTTCTACCTGTTGGCCGGGGTGTTTGCCTACGCGGTCGGGCAGAGCCTGGGCAACATTACCTTGCTGGCGACCTTGGTGCTGGTGGCGGGGATGTGCGTGAACGGCGCGCAATCGGCGATGCCGTCGCTGGCGGCGCGGTTTTATCCGACCCAAGGGCGGGCGACCGGGGTCTCGTGGATGCTGGGCATCGGCCGCTTTGGCGCGATTCTCGGGGCGTGGATGGGCGCAACGTTGCTGGGCTTGGGCTGGAATTTCGAGCAGGTGTTGACGGCGTTGGTGATTCCGGCGGCGTTGGCCACCACGGCGGTGGTGATCAAAGGCATGGTCAGTCATGCGGATGCGACCTGAGTATCAGCGCATGATCGTTCCCACGCTCTGCGTGGGAACGCCTCAATAGACGCTCTGCGTCTGCTTTGGGACGCGGAGCGTCCCGGGCTGCATTCCCACGCGGAGCGTGGGAACGATCAATCAAAACACGAACCGATAGGCTGACAACAATCTGTTCGATAAACGAACACTCAGTCGATTATCGGATTGTTTGGCCATTTCCCCAGGCTTAATCTGCAGTGACTCCGGCGCTGAACCTCGCGCCTTTTTATCACTGGCGATTCATTACAAAAACAGGAGCCCGCTCCATGGCTGAGATCCTTTCGCTGCACGACGCGGTGAAGCAATTCGTCAACGACGGTGACACCGTCGCACTCGAAGGCTTCACTCACCTGATCCCTACGGCAGCGGGTCATGAAATCATTCGTCAGGGCAAGAAAGATCTGACGCTGGTGCGGATGACACCTGACCTGATCTACGACCAACTGATCGGCGCCGGTTGCGCACGCAAACTGATTTTCTCCTGGGGCGGCAACCCGGGCGTCGGTTCGCTGCACCGCCTGCGTGACGCGGTCGAGAAGCAATGGCCGCATGCTCTCGAAATCGAAGAGCACAGCCATGCCGACCTGGCCAATGCCTACGTCGCTGGCGCATCCGGCCTGCCGTTCGCGGTGCTGCGTGCCTATGCCGGTTCCGACCTGCCGAAGGTCAATCCACTGATCAAAACCGTGACCTGCCCGTTCACCGGTGAAGTGCTGGCGGCGGTGCCGTCGGTGCGCCCGGACGTGACCGTGATCCACGCACAGAAAGCTGACCGCCAGGGCAACGTGCTGCTGTGGGGCATCCTCGGTGTGCAGAAAGAAGCGGCACTGGCGGCCAAACGCTGCATCGTCACCGTGGAAGAGATTGTCGACGACCTCAACGCGCCGATGAACGCCTGCGTGCTGCCGACCTGGGCCTTGAGCGCGGTCTGCCACGTACCCGGCGGCGCACATCCGTCCTACGCCCACGGTTACACCGAGCGTGACAATCGTTTCTACCAGGCGTGGGATCCGATCGCCCGTGACCGTGAGACGTTTACCGCGTGGATCAACGAATACATCCATGGCTGCGCTGACTTCAGCGCGTTCCAGGCCAAGTTGGCCGCTGCTTCGGAGGCCAAGTAATGACTTACACCACCAATGAAATGATGACCGTCGCGGCGGCCCGTCGCCTGAAGAACGGCTCGGTGTGCTTCGTCGGTATCGGCCTGCCGTCGAAAGCCGCCAACCTCGCGCGCCTGACTTCTTCGCCGGACGTGGTGCTGATCTATGAATCGGGTCCGATTGGCGCCAAGCCGAGCGTGTTGCCGCTGTCCATTGGTGACGGCGAACTCGCTGAAACCGCTGACACCGTCGTACCGACCGGTGAGATTTTTCGCTATTGGTTGCAGGGCGGACGCATTGACGTTGGTTTCCTCGGTGCTGCGCAGGTCGACCGTTTCGGCAACATCAACACCACCGTGGTTGGCGATTACTTCTCGCCGAAAGTGCGTCTGCCGGGCGCCGGTGGCGCGCCGGAGATTGCCGGTTCGGCAAAAAGCGTGTTGATCATCCTTAAACAGTCGGCGCGTTCATTTGTCGACAAGCTCGACTTCATCACCTCGGTCGGTCACGGCGAAGGCGGCGACTCGCGTAAACGTCTGGGCCTGCCGGGCGCTGGGCCGGTCGGGATCATCACCGACCTGTGCATCATGGAACCGGAAGAAGGCACCCACGAATTCATAGTCACCGCACTGCACCCGGGCGTGACCCGCGAGCAAGTCATCGCGGCCACCGGTTGGGCGATTCGTTTTGCCGAGCATGTTGAAAACACCGCTGAACCGACTGAAGTCGAACTGACTGCGCTGCGCGATCTCGAAGCGCGTACTGCCGCCGCCCACGGCCAGGCACCGGGAGAAGCATGATGCGTGACGTTTATATCTGCGACGCGATTCGCACCCCGATCGGCCGTTTCGGCGGCGGTTTGTCCGCCGTCCGCGCCGATGACCTGGCCGCTGTGCCGATCAAGGCCCTGATGGAACGCAATCCATCGGTGGACTGGAATGCCATCGACGAAGTCTTCCTCGGTTGCGCCAACCAGGCCGGCGAAGACAACCGCAACGTTGCGCGTATGGCCCTGCTGCTGGCGGGCCTGCCGGAAAGCGTACCGGGCGTGACGCTCAATCGTCTTTGCGCTTCGGGCATGGACGCGATCGGCACCGCATTCCGCGCAATCGCCAGCGGCGAGATGGAGTTGGCAATTGCCGGCGGTGTCGAGTCGATGTCCCGCGCGCCGTTCGTGATGGGCAAGGCGGACGCGGCGTTTTCGCGCAACATGAAGCTGGAAGACACCACCATCGGCTGGCGTTTCATCAATCCGTTGATGAAGGCGCAGTATGGCGTCGATGCGATGCCACAGACGGCTGACAACGTCGCCGACGACTATAAAGTGTCGCGCGCCGATCAGGACGCTTTTGCCCTGCGCAGCCAGCAACGCACTGCTGTCGCGCAGGCTGCTGGTTACTTCGCCGAAGAAATTGTTGAAGTACGGATTGCCCACAAGAAGGGCGAAACCGTAGTCAGCCAGGACGAACATCCTCGTGCCGATACCACGATCGAAGCACTGACCAAGCTGAAGCCAGTCAACGGCCCGGACAAAACTGTTACCGCCGGTAATGCTTCCGGCGTCAACGACGGTGCTGCTGCACTGATTCTCGCCTCCGCCGACGCGGTGAAAAAACATGGCCTGACCGCCCGCGCCAAAGTGCTCGGCATGGCCAGCGCTGGTGTCGCACCTCGGGTGATGGGCATCGGCCCGGTGCCGGCGGTGCGCAAATTGATCGAGCGCCTGGGCGTCGCGGTCAGCGATTTCGACGTTATCGAACTCAACGAAGCGTTTGCCAGCCAGGGTTTGGCGGTGCTGCGCGAACTGGGTCTTGCCGATGACGCTGCGCAGGTCAACCCGAACGGCGGGGCGATTGCCCTTGGTCACCCGTTGGGCATGAGCGGTGCGCGTCTGGTGCTGACCGCACTGCATCAGTTGGAAAAGACCGGTGGCAAGAAAGGTCTGGCGACCATGTGTGTCGGTGTCGGCCAAGGTCTGGCCCTGGCCATCGAACGCGTCTGACGCAAGCCGTGACGAAATAGAACAGAGGAAAGCGACATGTCTGACAAGCCTGGTTACCGTCGTCCGCAGGAAGGCACTCAGCCTGAGTACCTGCACCCGACGTATCAATCCACCAACCTGCGCTCGCCGTCCAAGCCATTGGTGTTTCTGCCGCACTCGCTGTCGGAAATCACCGGGCCGACCATCGGCGCCGAGCGCGTGGGCGACACCGATAACGACCTGACCGCCCAGCATGAAGGCGAGCCGCAGGGCGAACGCATCATCATTCACGGCCGCGTGCTCGACGAAAATGGTCTGCCGGTGCCGGGGATTCTGGTGGAGATCTGGCAGGCCAACGCCGCCGGCCGCTATAACCACAAGCGCGACCTGCACGACGCGCCGCTGGACCCGAACTTCACCGGTACTGGCCGCACCGTCACCGACGCCGATGGCTGGTATCAGTTCCAGACCATCAAGCCCGGCGCCTACCCTTGGGGTAACCACCACAACGCCTGGCGCCCGGCGCATATCCACTTCTCGCTGTTCGGGCCGAGCATCCTCACGCGTCTGGTCACGCAAATGTATTTCCCGGGCGATCCGCTGCTGGCCTACGACCCGATCTACAACTGCGTGCCGGACACCTCGGCCAAGGAACGCCTGATCGCCAGTTTCGATCTGGAAAAAACCATTCCGTCCTACGCCCTCGGTTATCGCTGGGACATCGTGCTGCGCGGGCGTGAAGCCACGCCGATGGAGAAATAAGATGACGCTGACTGCGACCACGTCCCACACCGTCGGGCCGTACTACCACATCGGCCTGACTTGGCTGAACCGTGAAGACCTCACCGTCGAGCAAACCCTTGGCGAGCGCGTGGCAATTACCGGGCAAGTGGTGGATGGCAACGGCGATGTCGTCAACGACGCCATGCTCGAAGTCTGGCAGGCCAACGCTGCCGGCAAATACGACCACCCGGAAGACGAGCAGGACAAACCGCTCGATCCGCACTTTGAAGGTTTTGGCCGGGTGCCGGTGGACGCTGAAGGGCGCTTCCGTTTCACCACGATCAAACCGGGCACGGTTGAGGGCCTGAAAGGTTCGACCCAGGCGCCGCATCTGGTGGTGCTGGTGTTTGCCCGCGGGTTGGTGAAGCACTTGCTGACGCGGATCTACTTTGAGGGCGAGCCGGCCAACGTTGATGATCCATTGCTGGAATGTGTGCCGGCTGAACGTCGTAGTACGTTGCTGGCCAAGCAGGATGCCTCGGGTGTTTACCAGTGGAATGTGATTCTGCAGGGCACCGACGCCGAGACGGTGTTCTTCGATTATTAAAATCAAAAGATCACCGCCTGCGGCAGCTTCTACATGATCGTTCCCACGCTCTGCGTGGGAATGCCGCCATGGACGCTCCGCGTCCACCGTGACGCGGAGCGTCACCGGATGCGTTACCACGCGGAGCGTGGGAACGATCGATGTAGGATGTGGAACGGGACTGTTGCAAAGTATGTCTAGACTCTCACTGTCCCTATCGAGTGAAAAACAATGACAACGACCACCTCCCATTACACCGGCGAAGAGCGCAGCAAGCGCATCTTTGCCATTGTCGGCGCCTCGTCCGGCAACCTCGTCGAATGGTTCGACTTCTACGTCTACGCGTTCTGCGCGATTTATTTCGCCCCGGCGTTCTTCCCCTCCGACAACCCGACGGTGCAACTGGTCAATACCGCTGGCGTGTTCGCCGCCGGCTTCCTGATGCGCCCGATTGGTGGCTGGATTTTCGGCCGGGTCGCCGACAAGCACGGGCGCAAGAATTCGATGCTCATCTCGATTCTGATGATGTGCTTCGGCTCGTTGCTGATCGCCTGCTTGCCAACCTATAAGGACATCGGCGTCTGGGCACCGGTCCTGCTGTTGTTCGCGCGCTTGCTGCAAGGCCTGTCGGTCGGCGGCGAGTACGGCACCACCGCCACCTACATGAGCGAAGTTGCCCTCAAGGGCCAGCGCGGATTTTTCGCCTCGTTCCAGTACGTGACGCTGATCGGCGGGCAATTGCTGGCCGTGTCGCTGGTAGTAGTGCTGCAGCAATTTCTCACTGAAGACGATCTGCGTGCCTACGGCTGGCGGATTCCGTTTGTGGTCGGTGCGGTGGCGGCGCTGATTTCGCTGTTCCTGCGTCGCAGCTTGAAAGAAACCACCAACAAGGAAACCCGCGCGCACAAAGACGCTGGCAGCATCAGCGCACTGTTCCGCGATCACAAAGCCGCGTTCATCACTGTGCTCGGTTACACCGCCGGTGGTTCGCTGATTTTCTACACCTTCACTACCTACATGCAGAAGTACCTGGTCAACACCGCCGGCATGCACGCCAAGACCGCGAGCTACATCATGACCGGTGCGCTGTTCCTGTATATGTGCATGCAACCGCTGTTCGGCATGCTTGCCGACAAGATCGGCCGACGTAACTCGATGCTCTGGTTCGGCGCGCTCGGTACGCTGTTCACCGTGCCGATTCTGTTGAGCCTGAAAAGCGTCAGCAGTCCGTTCCTCGCGTTTGTATTGATCACCGTGGCGCTGGCGATTGTCAGTTTCTACACCTCGATCAGCGGCCTGGTAAAAGCCGAAATGTTCCCGCCGGAAGTCCGTGCACTTGGCGTTGGTCTCGCCTATGCGGTGGCGAACGCGATCTTCGGCGGTTCGGCGGAATTCGTCGCCCTGAGCCTGAAGAACATCGGCATGGAAAACTCCTTCTACTGGTACGTTACGGCCATGATGGCGATCGCCTTCCTGTTCAGTCTGCGCTTGCCGAAACAGGCGGCGTATTTGCACCACGATCTTTAACCCGAAGTGCGCGGGTCGTCACGGCCCGCGCCGGCAAGGACTGTTTATGACTCAGCGACCGGGCAATCAATTGTTCGATGCCTATTTCACTGCCCGCGATATGCGTGAGGTGTTCTGCGATCAGGGCCGCGTGCAGGCCATGCTCGACTTCGAAGCCGCGTTGGCCCGGGCCGAGGCGCGGGTCGGATTGATTCCAGCCTCCGCTGTGGCACCGATTGCGGCGGCATGCAGCGCTGGTCTGTATGACTTCGCGGCGCTGGGCGAGGCGATCGCCACGGCCGGCAATTCGGCGATTCCGCTGGTCAAGGCATTGGGCAAGCAGATTGCTGCCCGCGACGCTGAAGCCGAACGTTATGTGCATTTGGGCGCGACCAGTCAGGACGTGATGGATTCCGGACTGGTGTTGCAATTGCGTCAGGCGCTTGAGTTGATCGAGAACGATCTCGCGCAACTCGCTGATTCCCTCGCGATCCAGGCGCAACGTCATGCGGCGACGCCGTTGGCCGGGCGCACGTGGCTACAACACGCGACACCGGTAACCCTCGGCATGAAAATCGCCGGATGGCTGGGCGCTGTGACTCGCAGCCGTCAGCGCTTGCGTGAACTCAAGCCGCGTTTGCTGGTGCTGCAATTCGGTGGCGCTTCCGGAACCCTCGCCGCGTTGGGCGAACAGGCCTTGCCGATTGCCGAAGCGCTGGCTGAAGAACTGCAACTGACCTTGCCGGAACAGCCGTGGCACACCCAGCGTGATCGTGTGGTGGAGTTTGGCGCGGTGCTGGGTTTGATCGCCGRCAGCCTGGGCAAATTCGGCCGCGACATCAGCCTGTTGATGCAGACTGAAGCGGCTGAGGTGTTCGAGCCATCGGCGCCGGGCAAGGGTGGTTCGTCAACCATGCCGCACAAGCGCAATCCGGTCGGCGCAGCGGTGTTGATCGGCGCAGCGACGCGCGTTCCGGGTCTGGTCTCGACGCTGTTCAGCGCCATGCCGCAGGAGCACGAACGCAGCCTCGGTCTGTGGCATGCCGAATGGGAAACGTTGCCGGAAATCTGCTGCCTCGTTTCCGGTTCGCTGCAACAGGCGCGATTGCTTGCCGACGGTCTGGAAGTCGACGCCGCACGCATGGCCCGCAACCTTGAATTGACTCAAGGGCTGGTGCTGGCCGAAGCGGTGAGTATCGTGCTTGCGCAACGGGTTGGCCGCGACACTGCGCATCACCTGCTCGAACAATGCTGCAAACGCGCGGTGGCCGAGCAGCGCCATTTGCGCGCCGTGCTCGGTGACGAACCGCAAGTCACCGCCGAGTTGAGCAGCGCTGAACTCGATCAACTTTTGAACCCCGCCCATTACCTCGGCCAGGCGAAAACCTGGGTCGAGCGCGCGGTGGCCGAACACAACGCATTGTCTGACTGAAAGGAGAGGGCTGTGGCTTTCGTTCAACTCGCCGATGGCGAACTGCATTATCAAATCGAGGGCCCGGTCGATGCGCCGGTGCTGGTGCTCTCCAACTCGCTAGGCACTGATCTGCACATGTGGGACGCGCAGATGCCGGCGTTTACCGAGCATTTTCGCGTGCTGCGTTTCGATACCCGTGGCCACGGCGAATCGCTGGTGACGCCGGGGCCTTACAGCATCGAGCAGCTCGGTCACGACGTGCTCGGCTTGCTGGATGCGCTGCACATCGAGCGTGCGCATTTCTGCGGGCTGTCGATGGGAGGCCTGATCGGTCAGTGGCTGGGGATCAATGCCGGGCATCGGCTGCACAAGCTGATCGTCTGCAACACCGCGGCAAAGATCGGCGATCCGTCGGTGTGGAATCCACGCATCGAAACCGTACTGCGTGACGGTGCGGCAGCGATGGTGGCCCTGCGTGATGCTTCGATTGCCCGCTGGTTTACCCCGGACTTTTCGGCGGCGCATCCGGCAGCGGCCAAGCAGATTACCGACATGCTCGCGGCGACGTCGCCGCAAGGTTATGCGGCTAACTGCGCAGCGGTGCGTGATGCCGATTTCCGTGAGCAACTGGCGTCGATCAACGTGCCGTTGCTGGTGATCGCCGGCACTGAAGATGCGGTGACGCCGCCGGCCGGTGGGCATTTCATTGAGGAGCATGTACGCGGCGCCGAATACGCCGAGTTCTATGCGGCGCATCTGTCAAACGTGCAGGCTGGCGCGGACTTCAGTGATCGTGTGTTAGCGTTTTTGCGGGCTAAGTGAGGAAGTTTTTGTGGACGAGAAACAACGTTACGACGACGGCATGCAGGTACGCCGCGCGGTGTTGGGCGATGCCCATGTCGATCGCAGCCTGACTACGCTGACCGAGTTCAACTCGGAGTTTCAGGAAATGATCACCCGGCATGCGTGGGGCGATATCTGGACGCGACCGGGCTTGCCTCGGCACACGCGCAGTTTGATCACTATCGCCATGCTGATCGGCATGAACCGCGAGGGCGAACTGAAACTGCACCTGCGTGCGGCAGCCAATAACGGCGTGAGCCGGGGTGAGATCAAGGAAGTGATCATGCAGAGCGCGATCTATTGCGGGATCCCGGCGGCGAATGCCACTTTCCATCTGGCGGAGTCGGTGTGGGACGAACTGGGTGTTGAATCCAGGGATTGATGGCGCCAGAAATTACGCCTTCGCGAGCAAGCTCGCTCCCACAGGGAAATGCATTCCAATGTGGGAGCGAGCTTGCTCGCGAAGGGGGCAGACGCCGTTGCGCATCAATCAGCACAACTCATTCAAACCGTGGCAACGATGAATATCCGCTTGAACGCAAACAACGTATGCCCATCCCCCTCCTGCGGATAATGCTTATGCACCCGCATCAGGTAGTGATAGATAAACCGCGTCTGTTCCGCTGAATCCAGCGCCTGCATCACCGGCCGCAGCGCCGAGACCTTCACCCAGTCATAAATTGGCGATTTGCCGTCAACCACCTGCAACTGCTCGGTCTCCCAGATATCCAGCGACGTGGTCATGGGCGCGAGCAAACGGTAGTAATCCTCCAGTGCCAACAACGGCCGCGCGGCCATGCGCTGGCGCAGTTCAGGTGTGCCCATTGGCGTGCCGCCGGGGCCGCCATTTTCGAGAGTGTCGAGCATCAGCCGATACCACAGCGAATCGCGCCAGTCGGGCATGTGCGCCGCCAGACAGCCGCCCGGGTTGAGATAACCGAGCAGGTGCGGCAACAGCGTTTCATGGCCATCGATAAAGTGCAGCACGGCGGCGGCGAGCAGTAGATCTGCCGGTTGCTCCGGTTGCCAATCGAGCAGATCGCAGTGTTTCCACGATGCCCTGAGCGGCAGACAGCGCGCTTCTGCGAGCATCTGTGCCGAGCTGTCGATCCCCTGCAACTGCGCGCGCGGCCAGCGTTTGGCCAACAACTGCGTGGCAATGCCGGTGCCGCAGCCCAGGTCGTAAATGCGTTGAGGATTTGGCAGGTCAACACGGTCGAGCAACTCATTGACCGGGCGTTGCCTGAGACGGGAAAACTGCTGGTACGCCTTGGCGTCCCAGTCGGGTGTTGCAAGACGAGAGATCATTGAGGTGGTCCTCCGGTGATCGATGGTGTCTTCCGATGACAACCTGGCTCCCAGCTTGAGGACCGACTACGACGACGGAAGCGGAAAGGTGAAGCACCTGACTCCTTCAGGTTTTGTCACTTTATCTGTCGGCCGGCAAAGTGCCACTTCTCCCGACAAGTGGCGCAGATTCAAATGTAGGAGTGAGCCTGCTCGCGATAGCAGTGTGTCAGTCGACATGTTCTTGCCCCTGATCGGGTAGCTAACGATGAGGCGGTTCTCGTCGAACTCGTTATTGCTGAAGTCCCGGCGCATGGTCGAGTTGCGCCATCTGACGTTCAGATCCTTCAGCGCGCCGCTCTGCACGGTGTAGCCCAGTTCCGATTCGCGGCCCCATTCCTTGCCGTCGGTGATCGTCCCGGTGTGCACGTTGTCGCCGCTGATATAGCGGTTCATCAGCGTCAGGCCGGGGATGCCCAGCGCGACGAAGTTGTAGTCATGGCGTACTTGCCAGGAACGTTCCTGCGCGTTGTCGTAGCTGGCGTTGTAGCTGTCGTTGGCCAACGTGCCGCCGCTGGTGCCGTTGACGCGCATCCACGCGCTGTCGCCGGTGAGTTTCTGCAGGCCGACGTAGAAGGTGTTGCCGCCGTACTTCGCCGAGAACATCCCCGACCAGGTTTTGTTGTCGAGGTCGCCGGCGCGGGCGCTGCCATCGTCCTTGCCGTAGAAGAAGCCGAGGTTGGCGCCCAGCGTCCAGTCGCCCAGCGGCTGGCTGTGGATCAGGTTGACGTATTGCTGGCTATAGATGTCCTTGAGTTCGGCGTTCCACAGGCCGATCTGTGTGCGTTTTTCGTTGAAAACGTATTCACCGCCCTGAAAGTTGAAGCGATCAGAGGTGAACGCCGCTTTGCCGGTCATCGACATGTCGCTCATGCTGCTGTCATCGCGCGGGCTGTTGGCGCGGAACTGGCCGCCGTAGAGGGTCAGGCCGTCGATTTCTTTGGACGTGATCTGCCCGCCACGGAAGGTCTGTGGCAATGAGCGGCCATCGTCCGAACGCAGGATCGGCAGCACCGGCATCCACTCGCCGACCTTCACTTCGGTCTGCGAAAGCTTGGCTTTGAAAGCGACGTTGGTGCGGCCGAAGTTGTCCGCCGGACGACCGTCATGGTCCAGCGGCAGCAACTGGGTGCCGCCGGTGCCTTTACCGCCATCAAGCTTTACCGAATACAGGCCCAGCACGTCCATGCCGAAGCCGATGGTGCCTTGGGTGAAGCCGGACTTGGCGTCGAGGATGAAGCTCTGCGTCCACTCTTCAGCCTTGCCCTGAGCCTTGGTCGGGTTGGTGAAGTTACGGTTGATGTAGAAGTTGCGCAGGTTGAGGTTGACCTTGGCGCCCTCGATGAAACCGGCTTCTTCGGCCGCTGCGGGCAGCGCCGCGCCGGCCAGGGCCAGGGCGATCAGGCCGGGAATTGCGTAAGGCGCAGGGGAGGTTGTCATGGGCTCGGGTCTCTCTTGTTTTTTTAAGGCGAACAGGTGCGCTGACACCGGTTTTCGGGGTGCAGACATGAAAAGTGTTCAGAGGTGAAACGACGGCAATCAGCCGGACGGGGCAGGGCGCGGGAGCATGGTGTCGAACCTGTTGTTATTGGTTTTGTGGAGCGAATGGTGCGGGGCGCGGATGTTTTGATTCAATTGGTAAAAGCGGGTTTTGGGCGATTATCGAACGCAAGATTCAGTTGGGTTTTATGGTGTCTGTGAGGGCCTCTTCGCGAGCAGGCTCGCTCCCACATTTGGAATGCGTTCCCCTGTGGGAGCGAGCTTGCTCGCGAATGGGCCAGCCCAGACAACACACCTTTCTGCCAGGCAACAAAAAGCCCACCAATCGGTGGGCTCCTTGTATTCAGCCGATGATCAGAACAACTTCATCTTCGGTGCTTCTTCTTTCAGCGGTTCGTTCTGCGCGGTTTGCGCATTCCAGCCACCGCCCAAGGCCTTGTACAGGTTGACCGCACTGGTCAGCTGCGCGAGGCGGTCGGTGATCAGCGCTTGTTGCGCGCTGAACAGCTGACGCTGGGCATCGAGGAACGTCAGGTTGCTGTCGACGCCGATGCGGTAGCGACGTTCGGCCAGGCGGTAGTAATCCTGGTTGGCCGCGACGAAGTCACGCTGCGCTTGCAGCTGCTCGGTGTAGGTCTGGCGGGCGGCGAGGCCGTCGGCGACTTCCTGGAAGGCCGTTTGAATGGACTTCTCGTAGTTCGCCACGCCAATGTCCTTCTGGATCTTGGCGTAGTCGAGGCTGGCGCGCAGGCTGCCGGCGTTGAAGATCGGCAGGTTGATCTGCGGCTGGAACAACCACGTCCCCGAACCACCCTTGAACAGGCCGGACAGGTCCGGACTCAGGCTGCCCGCGTTGGCGGTCAGGCTGATGCTCGGGAAGAACGCGGCACGGGCCGCGCCAATGTTGGCGTTGGCCGCTTTCAGGTTGTACTCGGCTTGCAGAATGTCCGGACGACGTTGCAGCAGATCCGAAGGCAGACCGGCCGGGACGTCGCTGAGCAGGTCATCGGACAGCGGTTTGGCCGTTTGCAGATTAGCCGGGATACCAGTGCCGAGCAGCAGGGTCAGACTGTTTTCGTCCTGCGCCACCTGGCGGGTGTAACGCGCCAGTTGTGCGCGGGCGTTCTCGACCGAGGTGCGCGACTGGGCCAGGTCCAGTGCCGAAGCCACACCGACTTCGTTGCTGCGGCTGGTCAGCTTGTAGCTTTCTTCGAAGGCACCGAGGGTGTCCTGGGTCAGCTTGAGCAGTTCCTTGTCCGCTTGCCAGGTCAGGTAAGCATTGGCGACGCTGGCGACCAGACTGATCTGGGTGCTGCGGCGTGCTTCTTCGGTGGCGAAGTATTGTTGCAGCGCTTGTTCGCTCAGGCTGCGAACGCGACCGAACAGGTCGAGTTCGTAGGCGCTGATGCCGACAGTGGCGGAGTAGGAGCTGGTGATGCTCGACTCGCCGGTTTGCGAGGCACGGGCCGGAACACGCTGACGGCTGCCGCTGGCATTGGCCGATACCGCCGGGAACAGATCGGCACGCTGGATGCGGTATTGAGCCGCGTAAGCGTCGATGTTCAGCGCCGCGACACGCAGGTCGCGGTTGTTTTCCAGGGAGACCTGGATCAGCTGTTGCAGCGCAGGGTCATGGAAAAACTGCTTCCAGCCTTGCTCGGCAGCGGCTTGCGCCGGTGCCTGGGCCGGCGAATAGGCCGGCCCCTGCGGGTATTGACCTGCGACCGGAGCCTCAGGCTGCTGATAATCAGGTATCAGCGAGCAACCGCTCAGCACGAAGGCGGCGACTGCGATGGAGAGTAGCGACTTGCTCATTGGCCAGCCTCTTTAGGAGTTTCAGTCGTTTCATCCTCGTCAGCGATCTTACGCTGGCCGATGGACGAAACCGTAACGAAGAACAGTGGGACCCAGAAGATCGCCAGGATCGTGGCCGTGAGCATACCGCCAATCACGCCGGTACCGATCGCATGTTGACTGCCTGAACCTGCACCAGTGGAAATCGCCAACGGTACAACACCGAGGACGAAGGCCAGCGAGGTCATGATGATCGGTCGCAGACGCATGCGGCAGGCCTCGATTGCCGCATCACGCAGGCTGCGTCCCTGTTCATGCAGTTCCTTGGCGAACTCGACGATCAGAATGGCGTTTTTAGCCGCCAGACCGATGGTCGTCAACAGCCCCACCTGGAAGTACACGTCGTTGGACAGCCCACGCAGGCTGGTGGCCAGCAGCGCACCGATGATCCCCAGCGGTACTACGAGCATAACCGCGATCGGAATCGACCAGCTCTCGTACAGCGCCGCCAGACACAGGAACACCATCAGCAGCGACAGGGCGTACAGCGCCGGTGCTTGCGAACCCGACAGACGTTCCTCATAGGACAGACCGGTCCAGGAGATACCGACACCGGCCGGCAGCTTCTTGGCAATCGCTTCGACTTCGGCCATCGCTTCACCGGTGGAATAACCCGGCGCCGGAGAGCCGAGCACTTCCATCGCTTCTACGCCGTTGTAACGGGCCAGCTTCGGCGAACCGTAGATCCACTCGCCTTTGGCGAAGGCGGAGAACGGCACCATGGTCCCGGCGTTGTTGCGCACGTACCATTTCTTCAGGTCTTCAGGGCTCATGCGAGCACCGGCCTGACCTTGTACGTAAACCTTCTTCACACGACCACGGTCGATGAAGTCGTTGACGTAGCTACTACCGAAGGAGATCGACAGCGTGCTGTTGATGTCGGTGAGGCTCAAGCCAAGGGCCTGGGCTTTCTCGTCGTCGATTTCCAGGTGGTATTGCGGTTCATCGTTGAGGCCGTTCGGACGCACCTGATAGAGCACCTTGCTCTGAGCGGCGAGGCCGAGGAACTGGTTACGTGCTTCCATCAGCTTGTCGTGACCGATACCGGCGCGGTCTTGCAGGAACACGTCGAAACCGGTGGCGTTACCCAACTCCAGTACCGCAGGCGGGGCGAAAGCGAACACCATGGCATCGCGGAAAGTGAAGAAGTGTTGCTGGGCACGTTGGGCCAGGGCAAACACGCTGTTGTCCGCGTTACGCTCATCCCACGGCTTGAGCATGATGAACGCCAGGCCAGAGCTCTGACCGCGACCGGCGAAGTTGAAGCCGTTTACGGTGAACACCGAGGACACTGCGCCTGCTTCTTTATCCAGCAGGTAGCTGCGCATTTCGTCGATCACCACCTGAGTACGCTCGGCACTCGAACCGGCCGGGGTCTGGACTTGGGCGAACAGTACGCCCTGGTCTTCTTCCGGCAGGAACGCGGTTGGAATGCGGGTGAACAGCCAGATCATGCCGACCACGATCAGCAGATAGGCCAGCAGGTACGGTGCTTTGCGCGACAGCATGTTGCCGACACCGCGCTCGTAGCTCTGCACACCGCGATCGAAATTGCGGTTGAACCAGCCAAAGAAACCTTTCTTCGGCGTGCCGTGCTCACCTTTCGGAATCGCCTTGAGCATGGTCGCGCAAAGGGCCGGGGTGAAGATCAGCGCCACCATCACCGACAGGGCCATGGCCGAGACGATGGTGATCGAGAACTGCTTGTAGATCACACCGGTGGAGCCGCTGAAGAACGCCATCGGCAGCAGTACCGCCGACAGCACCAGCGCAATACCGACCAGTGCGCCCTGGATCTGGCCCATGGATTTTTTGGTCGCTTCCTTCGGTGACAAGCCTTCTTCGCTCATCACCCGCTCGACGTTTTCCACCACGACGATGGCGTCGTCCACCAGCAAACCGATGGCCAGCACCATACCGAACATGGTCAGGGTGTTGATGCTGAAACCGAAGGCCGCGAGGATGCCGAACGTACCGAGCAATACCACCGGCACCGTCATCGTGGTGATGACCGTGGCGCGGAAGTTCTGCAGGAACAGGAACATCACCAGGAACACCAGCACGATCGCTTCGACCAGGGTTTCAACCACACCTTTGATCGACTCGGTCACCACCGGAGTGGTGTCGTACGGGAATACCACTTCCATGCCTTGCGGGAAGAACGGCTTGAGGTCGTCAATCGTCTTGCGCAGCGCCTTGGCGGTGTCGAGGGCGTTGGCACCGTTGGCCAGTTTTACCGCCAGACCAGAAGCCGGGCTGCCGTTGAACTGCGCAGAAATGCTGGAGTTTTCACCGCCCAGACCGACGTCAGCGACGTCGCCGACACGCACTTGCGAGCCGTCCTGGTTGACCTTCAGCAGAATCGCCTTGAACTGCTCGGCCGTCTGCAGACGCGTTTTGCCGATGATCGTGGCGTTCAGTTGCTGGCCTGGCAGCGCCGGCAAACCGCCGAGCTGACCGGAGGACACCTGGACGTTCTGCGCCGAGATCGCGGTGCTGACATCGCCCGGGGTCAGGTTGTACTTGTTCAATTTGGCCGGGTCGAGCCAGATGCGCATCGCGTACTGGGCACCGAAGACCTGGAAGTCACCGACACCGGCAGTCCGCGAGATCGGGTCCTGCATGTTCGACACGATGTAGTTGGACAAGTCGTCCTTGGTCATGCTGCCGTCACGCGAGACCACGCCGATGACCAAGAGAAAGTTTTTCACTGCCTTGGTCACGCGGATACCTTGTTGCTGCACTTCCTGCGGCAACAGCGGGGTGGCAAGGTTCAGCTTGTTCTGAACCTGTACCTGCGCGGTGTCGGAGTTGGTGCCTTGCTCGAAGGTCGCGGTGATGGTCATGCTGCCGTCGGAGTTACTTTCCGAGGACACATAACGCAGGTTGTCGATACCGTTGAGCTGCTGCTCGATCACCTGGACCACGGTGTCCTGCACGGTTTGCGCCGAAGCGCCCGGGTAGGTCACGGAGATCGCAATGGCCGGTGGCGCAATGCTCGGGTACTGGTTGATCGGCAATTTCAGGATCGAAAGTGCCCCGACCAGCATGATCACCAGGGCAATTACCCAAGCGAAAATCGGACGGTCGATGAAGAATTTTGACATGAGTTACTCCCCTTTGCCGCCGTAGGCTTTATCAGCTGCCTGAGCGGGTGCCGGGTTCTTTTTGCCAACGTTGGTCGCTTCGGTCGGATTGACCTGAACACCTGGGCGCACGTATTGCAGCCCTTCGGTGATCAGACGATCGCCAGCCTTCAGGCCATCTTCGATCAGCCACTGGCTGCCGACGGTGCGGCTGGCCTTGAGCTGACGCAGTTCGACCTTGTTGTCGGCGCCGACGACCAGTGCGGTCGGGGTGCCTTTGAGGTCACGGGTCACGCCTTGTTGCGGCGCCAGAATGGCCGCAGCGTTGACGCCAGCCTGCAACTGGGCGCGAACGAACATGCCTGGCAGCAGGGTGTGATCCGGGTTCGGGAACACCGCGCGCAGGGTCACGGAACCGGTAGTCGGGTCGACCGTGACTTCGGAGAATTCCAGCTTACCGTCGAGCTTGTACTGGCTGCCGTCTTCCAGGGTCAGTTTGACCGCTGCCGAGTTTTCGCCGGACTTCTGCAGACGACCGCTTTCCAGCTCGCGGCGCAATTCCAGCAGTTCAACCGAGGACTGGGTGACGTCGACGTAGATCGGGTCCAGTTGTTGAATGGTCGCCATCGCGTCGGTCTGACCATTGCTGACCAGCGCACCTTCGGTCACCGAAGAACGGCCGATACGACCGGAGATCGGCGCGTACACCTTGGTGTAACGCACGTTGATCTGCGCGCTCTGCAGCGACGCTTCCGATTCCATGCGGTTGGACACGGCGGTGTCGTATTCCTGGCGGCTCACGGCCTGCTCATCGACCAGTTGCTTGTAGCGGTCAGAGATCGACTTGGTCGAACGCAGGTTGGCTTCGGCGCTTTTCAGGGTCGCTTCATAGACCGACGGATCGATCTGATACAGCTGCTGGCCGGCTTTGACATCGCCGCCTTCCTTGAACAGACGCTTGAGAATGATGCCGTTGACCTGCGGTCGAACTTCCGCGATGCGGTACGCACTGGTGCGGCCCGGCAGTTCGGAGGTGAGGGTAAACGCTTGTGGTTGCAGGGTGACGACGCCGACCTGAGGCGGTGGAGCGGCCGGTGCCGCTTCTTCCTTTTTACATCCGCTGAGCAGCGATGCCAGGGCGACGGCAGTGACCAGAGCGGTAACAGCTGGCTTGAATTGCATGAAGATCCTCGGGTCAGGCGCGCGAAAAGCGCACAAGAAGTGTGGAAGGGTAAAAATTGGGTACCGGGTGGATAAGTAGCTTGCTAAGGAATATACTTACGTTCATGGTTGTTTGTAAACACCTTTGCCACGTACCCACCCTGTTACAAAACTCGTCGCAAGGTTTGAAATTGTAGGCCGGGGAGCAGATCCGTGAGAGATCGCCCCCTCTTTATTCAGCGGATATTCAGCCATCCCTGAAACATCCTGTTTGAGGTTTTACTGTCATGGTCCGTCGTACCAAAGAGGAAGCTCAAGAAACCCGTAGCCAGATCCTGGAAGCGGCGGAGAAAGCCTTTTATGAAAGGGGCGTCGCTCGTACGACGCTGGCCGATATCGCGACAATGGCCGGGGTCACACGTGGTGCTATTTACTGGCATTTCAGTAACAAGGCCGATCTGGTCCAGGCCATGCTGGATTCGCTGCGTGAGCCGCTGGATGAATTGGCCAGGGCCAGCGAAAGTGAAGATGAACTCGATCCGTTGGGCTGCATGCGCCAACTGCTGATTCATTTGTTTCATCAAGTTGCGCTGGACCCGAAAACCCGGCGGATCAACGAAATTCTGTTTCATAAGTGCGAGTTCACCGATGAAATGTGCGATTTGCGCCAGCAGCGCCGGGACGTCAGTCTCGATTGCAACGAGCGCATCGCTCTGACGTTGCGTAATGCGGTCAATCGCGGCCAGTTGCCGGAAGATCTCGACACCGCCCGCGCGGCCATCAGTATTCACAGCTATATCGATGGCCTTCTGTATGGATGGCTTCTGGCGCCGGACAGCTTTGAGTTGCATGCCGAGGCCGAGCGTTGGGTCGATACAGGGTTGGACATGCTGCGCCTGAGTCCCAGCCTGCGCAAATGAAACAAAATGCGTAATTGACACCGCTTATGTCAATTGGCCTGCCTTTATATAGCTTCGCAGCGGGGGGAGTTTAAACGTAGCGAGCTACGCATTTTGTAGGGAATTTGTGTCTTCTGTGTGAATGAGTGTGAGCCGCTTGCCCTCACCCTAACCCTCTCCCAGAGGTAGAGGGGACTGACCGAGGTGTTCTTGCGAGATACGCCGACCTGAGATATCAGGTCGAACTCCAGATTTGAAAAGCACAAATATCGGCTCCCTCTCCCTAGGGAGAGGGCTGGGGTGAGGGGCTGCGTACTAAAAAGCGCAATCAATCTCCAGGCGAACACAAAAAAGCCCCCAACTCTCACAAGTCGGGGGCTTTCGCGTTTCTGGGTGATGCCTTACAGCGCTGGATAGTCGATATAACCGACCGGCCCTTTAGCGTAAAACAACTCCGGACGCGCATCATTCAACGGCGCATCCGCCTTCAAACGAGCCGGCAGATCCGGGTTGGCAATGAACGGCACACCAAATGCCACGGCATCAGCCTTGCCGCTGGCCAGCCACTCATTAGCGCTGTCCTTGGTGAAGCGTTCGTTGGCGATGTAAGGGCCGCCGAACGCTTCTTTCAATTGCGGGCCGAGGCTGTCGGCGCCTTCTTTCTCACGGGAGCAGATGAACGCGATGCCGCGCTTGCCCAGTTCACGTGCGACGTAGGTGAAGGTTTCCGCCAGGTTGTCATCGCCCATGTCATGGGAGTCAGCGCGCGGTGCCAAGTGCACACCAACGCGACCAGCGCCCCAGACTTCGATCGCCGCATCTGTCACTTCCAGCAGCAGACGTGCACGGTTTTCCAGTGAGCCACCGTAGTTGTCGGTGCGCTGGTTGGTGCTGCTTTGCAGGAACTGGTCGAGCAGGTAACCGTTGGCGCCGTGGATTTCCACGCCGTCGAAACCGGCGGCTTTGGCGTTCTCGGCACCGGTGCGGTAAGCGTCGACGATGTCGGCGATTTCAGCGGTTTCCAGTGCACGCGGGGTTGGGTAGTCGGCCAGTGGGCGCACCAGGCTGACGTGACCTTTAGGCTGGATCGCGCTCGGTGCCACCGGCGCTTCACCGTTGAGGTACGACTCGTGGGAGATACGGCCCACGTGCCACAGCTGCAGGAATATCTTGCCGCCAGCAGCGTGAATCGCTTTGGTCACGTTGGCCCAGCCACGCACTTGATCGTTGGACCAGATGCCCGGGGTGTCCGGGTAGCCGACGCCCATTGGCGTTACCGAAGTGGCTTCGCTGAGGATCAGGCCAGCGGACGCGCGTTGTACGTAGTATTCAGCCATCAGCGCGTTCGGTACGCGGCCTTCGTCGGCGCGGCAGCGGGTCAGTGGGGCCATGATGATGCGGTTGGCCAGCTCGACGTCGCCGAGTTTGATCGGATCAAAAATAGTTGCCATGTCTACAACCCTCGTAAGTGAAAGTTAATCAGTTGGTAGCAGGGGCCAGATCGGCATTGCCGTTCTGACGGAAAGTAATCAGGGTCACCAGCAAGGCGAGCACTGCCAGTGCGGCGGCTGCGAGCGGCACACTGGTCAGGCCGTAGCCGTGGGCGATGACGCTGCCGCCGACCCAGGCGCCGAGGGCGTTGCCGACGTTGAAGGCACCGATGTTCAGGGTCGAAACCAGGTTCGGTGCGGCTTTGCCGAAGGTCACCACGTTGACTTGCAGCGCCGGCACGGCGGCGAAACACGCGGTGGCCCAGAGGAACAGAGTGATTTCAGTCGGGATCAGCGCAACGCTGGTCCAGGTCAGCACGGTGGAAACCACGGCCATGGCGATGAACACGCCGATCAGCGTGGCGGCCATGCCCTTGTCGGCGAGTTTGCCGCCGATGATGTTGCCGACGGTCAGGCCCAGGCCGATCAGCATCAGCGTCCAGGTCACGCCACGGGGCGACACACCGGTGACTTCGCCGAGCAGCGGGGCGACGTAGGTGAACAGAGTGAAGACGGATGCGGCGAAGAGTGCAGTCATGCTCAGCGACAGCCAGATCCCGGCACCTTTGAGGGCGGCGAGTTCGGCGCGCATGTCGAGTTTTTCTTCGTCACGCTTGGCCGGCAGGAAGYGGATCAGGCCGATCAGCGCAATCACACCGATGACGGTCACCGCCCAGAAGGTCGAGCGCCAGCCGTATTGCTGACCCAGCGCAGTGCCCAGCGGCACACCGAGGACGTTGGCCAGGGTCAGACCGGTGAACATCAACGCCACCGCCGACGCTCGCTTGTTGGCCGGCACCAGATTGGCCGCCACCACCGAACCGATGCCGAAGAACGCACCGTGGCACAGCGCGGTGATCACACGGGCAAACATCAGCACGTTGTAATCACTGGCAATCGCACACAGCAGGTTGCCGACAATAAAAATGCCCATCAACGCCACCAGCGCCGCTTTACGCGGCAGTTTGGCGGTGGCCATGGCCATGAACGGCGCACCGATGGCCACGCCGAGGGCGTAACCGGTCACCAGCCAACCGGCGCCGGGGATCGACACACCGAGGTCGGCCGCCACATTGGGCAGCAGGCCCATGATGACGAACTCGGTGGTGCCGATGGCGAAGGCGCTCAAGGCGAGGATGAGTAGCGAGAGGGGCATGCAGGTTTCCTTGTCGGCTGGCTGACGTTAAGGGTCAGAGCTCTTTACTGAGGGTGCTGAGGAACGCCTGGATCACGTCCTCGTTACGTTTGAAAAAGTGCCATTGACCGGCCTTCTGGCTGCTGATCAGGCCGGCGCGTTGCAACGTTGCGAGGTGTGCCGAAACAGTCGACTGCGACAGGCCGCAGCGCTGATCGATCTGCCCGGCGCAAATGCCGTACTCGTGGTTGTGCAACTGTTCCGGAAATTCGTTCTTCGGGTCTTTCAGCCAGTTGAGGATGTCTCGCCGTACTGGGTGCGCCAGGGCTTTTATTATTTCGTCGAGGTCGAGGTTCATGGCAGGGTGCTCACAATGTGTACAACGCTATATCGCGATGTAGCGAAATATAAATCGTTAGATCGCGATACACCAATATGATTTTGATCTGACGTCAGCATAAATTGGTATATCGCGTTATAACGATACGATGGTGTATGGATTGCGGGTCGCAGTGCTAAGCTGCGCCCATGAACTATCTCGCACATTTACACCTCGGTGGCCAGCGCCCCGGGCAACTGCTCGGCAGTCTGTATGGCGATTTCGTCAAAGGTCGGCTGCAAGGGCAGTTTGCGCCGGAGGTCGAGGCGGCCATTCAATTGCATCGGCGGATTGACGTGTTTACCGATCGTCATCCGTTGGTGGACGTTGCGTTGGGGCGGTTTTCCGATACGAGGCGGCGTTATGCCGGGATCGTCCTCGACGTGTTTTTCGATCATTGCCTGGCCCGGGACTGGCGGTTGTATGCCGATCAGCCGCTGGAGGTTTTCACCGCTGATGTGTATCGGGTGCTGACCCGCGAACGGCAACTGCCCGAGCGATTGGCGAAGATCGCCCCGCACATGGTCGCCAATGACTGGTTGGGTTCGTATCAGGAATTTGAAGTGCTGGAGCAGGTGTTGCGCGGGATCTCGCGGCGGCTGAGCCGGCCGGAAGAGCTGGCGGGGGCGATGGAGGAATTGCGGCGGTTGTATGAGCCGCTGAGTGAAGACTTCCGCTTGTTCTACCCACAACTCCAGGACTTCGCACAAAATCCGTCAATGACATAAAACCAATGTGGGAGCGAGCTTGCTCGCGAAGGCGTCGTGTCAGCCAACATCAACTTTGAATGACATACCGCTTTCGCGAGCAAGCTCGCTCCCACAGGGGGGATGTGTGTTTTCAGGCTGCAATCAATTCGCCTGCGCGACGCGGTTCGGCCGGTTTCGCCACCTCACCAAACAACGCCTTCTGCACCGCCTGCTGTGCCTCGAATGCCAACGCCGCACGCTCACGCCCCTGACAGGCAATCGGCTTGAGCAGATGCACTTCAACATCGCCGCAATCATTGCTGAACAGGCGCATCAGGTGCGAGAGCAGATCATCGTCACCAATAAACGGCGCCAGCGCATCGATCTCGCCATCACGCAGATAACGGATCGCCACCGGTTGCAGCATCACCTCGGAATCAATCGCCGCCGCCAGCAAGCGACCATGAAAGGTACGCAGCGAGCGCCCATCGGTGGTGGTGCCTTCCGGGAACATCAGCAAGGCGTGATCGGTTTGCAGGTGACGGGTCATCTGCTTGCGGATCAACTGGCTGTCGCCCGAACCGCGACGGATGAACAGGCTGCCAGCCTTCGCCGCCAGCCAACCAGCCACCGGCCAGGTGCGCACTTCGGCCTTGGACAGAAACGACAG
Organism: Pseudomonas sp. P4_D7; assembly: GCF_056401755.1. Taxonomy (NCBI): domain Bacteria; kingdom Pseudomonadati; phylum Pseudomonadota; class Gammaproteobacteria; order Pseudomonadales; family Pseudomonadaceae; genus Pseudomonas; species Pseudomonas sp. P4_D7. The sequence continues at coordinate 56,896 of NZ_JBFUIR010000030.1, forward strand.
CGGCGTGAGCATGCCGAGCAGCGGAATGTCGGTCCACGACACATGATTGCTGACCCACAGCATCGGCTGTTTCGGCAGCTCACCGTGAACCGTCACGCGAAAGGGCAGGGCATTGCTCAGGCGCGCCATGAAGAAGCGCGACCAGCGCTGACGCCGTTCCATCGAATGCGCCAGGCCAATCCGTTCAAACACGCCAAAGACAGTGGCCATGGTCAAGCCCAGCGCCACCACCAGCAGCACCCGCGCGATCCGCGCGTACACGCGCAGCCGGCTCATCACACGGCCGCCTTGAAGTGCTTGGCGTAGCGCGGGCAGAGTTCGTCGCGCTTGAGCAGGATGAACACGTCGGCGACCTGGAAGTCTTCGTCCCAGCACGGCTCGCCGCAGATCTTCGCGCCCAGGCGCATGTAGGCCTTGAGCAGCGGCGGCATTTCGGCGATCACGTTGGAAGGAATATCCAGCGTCGGCAGCGGATTTTTCGGTTCGGCGCGCAGGTGTTCGGTGCACAGATAGCGTTCACGCAAACGCTGCATGATCGCGTGGGCCTGGATGCCGCCGTCTTGCATCGGAATGCTCGCGCAACCCATCAAGTAGCTGTAACCGCCCTGATTCAACACTTCGGCCAATTCGCCCCACAACACCGCAATGGTGCCGCCGTTACGATAGGCCGGGTCGACGCAGGTGCGACCGATTTCGAGGATCGGGCCTTGCAGATGCGTCAGGCCGTGCAGGCTGAATTCTTCTTCGCTGTAAAACTTGCCGAGGCTGCTGGCAGCGGTGTGATCGAGCAGACGCGTGGTCGCCACCAAACGGCCGGTGTTCAAGTCACGCACACCGATGTGGCTGCAGTGAACATCATAATCATCCATGTCCAGACCCAGTTCCGCGCCTTTCAGTTTGGCGTTGAACTCGCCGCTGAAGACGTTGAAGCGCAAGGCCTGGGCTTGCTGCAAGGCCTCGGCGCCGATCAGGCGTTCGGCTTGCAGGCGGCGTTCATTGCCGGTGTCGCTGATGCGGGCGATCTGAGTCATGTGAATCTCCGTACGGGCCTTTAACCCGTCGTGGGTTGCAGCCGATCGACTTTCTTTATGCAGCCGTGTTGTGCAAAGTCAGGCTATGTAGCCCCGGTGTCATCGCCATGAACGTTCGGTGATGCTTATATGACAGCCCACAAGGAGCCTCTTATGCCCTGGCCAGATCTGCTGCACCGCCGTGACCGATTGCCCGCCGTTGCTGACCTGGCCGAGGGTTTTGCGACGTTGTTGCAGCAACTGGGCAACGTCACCCCATTCGAATTGGCGGTCGCGGGCGGGCGGCGGATGGCGACGCCGGGGCTGGCGTTTCTGGTCGGTTATCAGGCGGCATTGCGCATGTTGTGGCCGAGTGCACCGCTGAGCCTCGGTGCGTTGTGTGCGACCGAACAGCGCAGTTTGCGTCCGGCGGACATGCAGACCCGGCTGACGGATTTGCGTCTGAGCGGACGCAAGGATTTTGTCACCGCCGGCGATGCGGCGGACTGGTTGCTGATCGCCGCGCGCAGTGAAGAATCCGGCGAAACGCCGCGCCTGAGTCTGGCGGTGGTGTATCCCGGCGAACCCGGCGTGACCGTGGAGAAGCTGCCGGCGCTGCCGTTGATGCCTGACATCAGCCATGGTCGGCTGCAGCTTGATAACGCGTTGTGCGAGTTGTTGGCCGGCGATGGTTGGGACGCTTACGTCAAACCCTTCCGCACCCTGGAGGACGTTTATGTGCTGAGCGCGATGACCGCGTGGCTGTTTGGCGTCGGCCAGGACAGTGATTGGCCGCAGGCGCTGCAATTGCGCTTGCTGGCGCTGTTGGCCGGGTGTGCGGAGGCGAGTCGGCAACCGCCGAACAATCCGGCCGGGCATGTGTTGTTGGCTGGGTTGTTTGCGCAGTTTGAGGCGCTGGAGGGGGAGGTGAGTCAAGCGTTGGCTGACGGTCCGGCAGAGTGGGCGCAGATGTGGCAACGCGATCAAGGCGTGATGCAGTTGGCGGCGGGTGCTCGGGCCAAGCGTCTGGCCAAGGCTTTGGCGCAGGCTTGACTGGCCTCTTCGCGAGCAAGCTCGCTCCCACAGTTTGATGGCATTCCAACTGAAGGAACTCGGTCAACTGTGGGAGCGAGCTTGCTCGCGAAGGCGGCCTCAGCATCCCCACACATCTGTCATAAACCCCGGCTAGTCTCAGCAAGTTAATTCCCAGAGCCCTCACCATGCGCAAAGGCCTGTCGCTGTTCCTGCTGCTGATCACCTTCACCGTTCAGGCCGAACAATGGCCCGGTGAAGCATGGCCAATCGGCACGACGATCACCGATACAGGAGCGCTGGAGAATTACGCCTTCCCACCCCGCGATGACAACACCCGCCAAGGCATCCGCACCGACGCCTTGCTGATCATCCGCGACGGCCAGATCATCTACGAACGCTACGCCGGCCCGACCACCGAACAAACCCCGCACCTGACCTGGTCGATCAGCAAAAGCCTGATGGCCACCGTCCTCGGTGTGGCGTACGGCGAAGGCCTGTTCAAACTCGAAGCCCCGGCCGTGCAGTTTTACCCGCCGCTGGAACAACACCCGGCCATCAAAATCGCCGACCTGCTGCACTGGGCCTCCGGTATCGACTGGCAGGAAGATTACGAATACGCGCCACTGAAATCCTCGGTGGTGGCGATGCTCTACACCCGCGGCCGTCGCGACATGGCCGCGTTCACCGCCGATCACGATGCTTACGCCGAACCGGGGCAGGCCTTCCGTTATTCCAGCGGCGACAGCAACCTGCTCGCGGCGGCGTTGAAAAATATCGTCGGCCCGCAGCGTTATCCGGATTATCCGTGGACGGCGTTGTTCGAACCGTTGGGCATCCGCCACGCCGTGTGGGAGACCGATGCCAACGGCACGTTTGTCGCTTCCTCTTATGCCTACCTGACCGCGCGGGATCTGGCGCGGGTCGGTTTGCTGATGGCTTGTGACGGGCGCTGGCATGATCGGCAGTTATTGCCCAAGGAGTGGGTGGCGTTCAGCCGCACTCCCTTCGCCGGTTACAAAGCCCATCAGGACGAAGCCGTGCCCGGCGGCCAATGGTGGCTCAATCGTCCAGCCGATGGCGCTGAATCGCCATGGCCCGCTGCACCGCCCGACACGTTTGCCGCCCTCGGGCATTGGGGCCAGGCGCTCTACGTGATCCCCAGTGAAAAACTGCTGATCGTGCGTTACGCCGATGACCGCGACGGCAGCTACAGCCATAACGAACTGCTCAAACACGTGCTGAAGGCGGTGCGGCCATGAAGCGCTTATTCCTGTTAATGCTGGTCCTGCTGCTCGGCTGGATCGTCTACGAGCGCGAAAACCTGTGGGCCTTCCCCGACATCATCAGCGCCTACACCGCCAAGGAATACTGTTCCTGTCGTTATGTGATGAATAACGATGCCGAGTATTGTCGTGGCTATGTAAAACAATGGCTGCCGACCAGCCAATTCACCGATGACAGCACCAACAAAACCATCACGGTCAGCGGCATGGGCCGCAGCAATCGCGCCCAGTGGCAAAGCGAACGGCAAGGCTGTCGCCTGAATCCCTGAAAACACCCGATTGTTTTTGTGGGAGCGAGCCTGCTCGCGAATGCAATAGCAGGCGCACCTTGTCTGTTGAGGCAGATGACGTCTTCGCGAGCAGGCTCGCTCCCACCGGGTGTGATCTTCAGTTTGCAATAACAGCGTGTGCGGTTAAGGTTCGTGCAGGTTTATCAGCCCCACGAGTGTTCAATGTTCAACCGCTCTCTCTGTGCAACCCTGTCCAGTCTGCTGCTCGCCACCGTCGCATTGCCGGCGCAGGCCAATTGGTATCTGGACGGCGAGTCGTCGCGGCTGTCGTTTGTCAGCACGAAAAACACCCATATTTCCGAAGTGCAACGCTTTCTGGTGCTGCACGGCAAGGTCGACCCCAACGGTCGCGCCGAAGTCGAAGTCGAGATGGATTCGATCAACAGTGGCATCCCGCTGCGTGACGAGCGCATGCGCAAGGAGCTGTTCCAGATCGAGCAATTCCCCGAAGCGACCATCACCACCCAGATCGACCTGCGCCCAATCAACGATCTGGCCCCCGGTGCGCAGCTGGAATTGCGTCTGCCGCTGACCGTCAACCTGCACGGCAAGCAACACGAATACCCCGCTGAGCTGCTGGCGACGCGCCTCGATGACCGGCGTTTTCAAGTGGTCACCCTGGAGCCGCTGGTGATCAACGCCGAGGATTTCGATCTCGTGCCGGGGCTGGAAAGCCTGCGCAAACTTGCCGACCTGTCGGCCATCAGTCTGTCGGTACCGGTGGGTGCGGTGCTGATTTTCACGGCGCGCTGACATGCGCGGTGCGGTGTTTCCGTGGCGCGATGGCAACCGGTTCGAACTGTTGATCGATGGCCCGCAATTCTTCCCGCGCATGCTTGAGCAGATTGCCGGCGCGCAGGAGCAGATCGAACTGGAGTTGTATCTGGTCGAGGCCGGCGCCTGTGCCGAAACCATCGTGCAAGCGTTGGTGCTGGCCGCCGAGCGTGGTGTGCGCGTGCGTTGCCTGTTCGATGATTACGGCAGCCTCGCGTTCACCCTCAATCTGCGTCAGCGCCTGACCCATGCCGGGGTTGAACTGCGTTTCTACAATCGGCTGAATTGGCGGCGCTGGGTCGGCAATTTCTATCGTGATCATCGCAAGTTGCTGTTGGTCGATCAGCGTCTGGCGGTGGTCGGCGGCACMGGAGTCACTGACGAGTTCTGGACACCGGGCCACGACTCCAGCGAGTGGCACGAAGTGATGGTCGAGATCAGCGGCCCGCTGGTGATCGACTGGCAATTGCTGTTTGATCGTCAGTGGATCGCCAATCGCTATCGCCGCGCCTGGCGCCCGGCCGCGCATTTCGGCTTGCCACGGTTACCACGGGTGCCTGACAAGGGCGAGGGCATGGGCCGAGTGGCGTATGCCGACGCCCGCCAGCACCGCGACATTCTGCAGTCGTTGTTTCGAGCCTTGAACAGCGGGCAAAAACGCATCTGGATGGCTACGCCGTACTTCCTGCCAACGTGGAAAATCCGCCGCTCACTGCGCAAGGCAGCGGCGCGCGGAGTCGATGTGCGGCTACTGCTGACCGGGCCGCGCACCGATCACCCGTCAGTGCGTTACGCCGGGCATCGTTACTATCCGCGACTGCTCAAGGCCGGGGTGCAGATCTTCGAATATCAGCCGTGTTTCCTGCACTTGAAAATGGTGCTGGTGGATGATTGGGTGAGCATCGGTTCGTGCAACTTCGATCATTGGAACTTGCGTTTCAATCTGGAGGCGAATCTGGAGGCGCTGGACCCGTCGTTGACGGCAGCGGTGCAGGCGAGTTTTCTGAAGGACTTCGGGCTGAGTCAGCAGGTGAGTCTGGAGGAGTGGCAGCGCCGGCCGTTGTGGCGGCGGGTGAAGCAGCGGGTGTGGGGCTGGGTGGATCGGTTGGTGGTCAACATTCTCGACCGCCGCGGCTAGTCGCTCACGTTGATCGTTCCTACGCTCTGCGTGGGAATGCAGCCCGTGACGCTCCGCGTCACTGGACGCGGAGCGTCCCTTGAGGCATTCCCACGCGGAGCGTGGGAACGATCAGGGTACTGCGGCGTTGGTTACAGCAATTCAAAGCTCTGCTGCGTCACGTCCTGGGAATCCAGGCCGATCTGCACGTTGAACTTGCCAGGCTCCGCCGCGTACTTGAGCTGGGCGTTGTAGAACTTCAGGTCATCCTCGCTGATGGTGAAGTGCACGACTTTCTGTTCACCGGCCTTGAGCATGATTTTCTGGAAGTTCTTCAGTTCCTTCACCGGGCGGATCATCGAGCCGGTGACGTCCTGAACGTACAACTGCACCACGGTTTCGCCGTCACGCTTGCCGGTGTTCTTGACCATGACGCTGGCGTCGAGTTTGCCGGTGGCGTTCAGGGTGGTCGACGACAGCGCCATGTCGCTGAGGGCGAATTGGGTGTAGCTCAGGCCATAACCGAACGGGAACAGCGGCCCGGTCGTGTCATCGAAATACTGCGAGGTGTAGTTGCCCGGTTTGCCCGGCGTGAACGGCCGGCCAATGCTCAGGTGGTTGTAGTAAGTCGGGATCTGGCCCACGGAGCGCGGGAAGGTCACCGGCAGTTTGCCCGACGGGTTGTAGTCGCCGAACAGCACGTCAGCGATGGCGTTGCCGCCCTCGGTGCCGCTGAACCAGGTTTCCAGAATCGCGTCAGCCGACTGGTTCTCTTCGAGAAGGGTCAGTGGGCGGCCGTTCATCAACACCAGCACCAGCGGTTTGCCGGTAGCTTTCAGCGCGCGGATCAGCTCACGCTGGTTTTCCGGAATGTTCAGGTCGGTACGGCTGGAGGATTCGTGAGACATGCCACGGGATTCACCGACTGCCGCGACGATCACGTCAGCGTCCTTGGCGGCTTTCACCGCTTCGTCGATCAGCACGTTGGCCGGACGCGGATCGTCGACCACTTCCGGCGCATCGAAGTTGAGGAAGTTCAGGTAGTCGAGGACCTTCTTGTCGCTGGTGATGTTGGCGCCACGGGCGTAGATCAGGTTCGACTTGTTGCCGATCACTGCGCTCATGCCGTCGAACAGGGTCACTGATTGCGCCGGCTTACCGGCGGCGGCCCAACTGCCCATCATGTCGATCGGTGCTTTGGCCAACGGACCGACCAGTGCGACTTTCGCGTCTTTCTTCAGCGGCAGGGTTTCGTTCTGGTTCTTCAACAAAACCAAGCTGCGACGCGCCACTTCACGGGCCTCGGCGCGGTGCAGACGGCTCTCGGCGTAGGTGTCGGCCGGATCGTCCTCAGCCTTGCCGATGCGCAGGTACGGGTCCTTGAACAGGCCCATGTCGTACTTGGCCGCGAGCACTTCACGCACGGCGTTGTCGATGTCTTTCTGTTCGATCTCGCCGGACTTGAGCAGCCCCGGCAGTTCTTTGCCGTACAGGGTGTCGTTCATGCTCATGTCGATACCGGCCTTGATCGCCAGCTTCGCCGCTTCACGACCGTCGCGGGCCACGCCGTGCTTGATCAGTTCGAAAATCGCGCCGTGGTCGCTAACCGCCAAGCCCTTGAAGCCCCAGTCTTTGCGCAGCAGATCATTCATCAGCCAGGTGTTGGCCGTGGCCGGAATGCCGTTGATCGAGTTCAACGCGACCATCACACCGCCGGCGCCGGCATCAATCGCGGCGCGGTACGGCGGCAGATAATCCTGGTACATCTTCACCGGGCTCATGTCGACGGTGTTGTAGTCGCGACCGCCCTCGACCGCGCCGTACAGGGCGAAGTGCTTGACGCTGGCCATGATGCTGTCGGCCGCGCTCGGGGTGGCGCCCTGATAGGCGCGCACCATGACGCCGGCAATGCGTGAAGTCAGGTAGGTGTCTTCACCGAAGCCTTCGGAGCTGCGGCCCCAGCGCGGGTCGCGAGAGATGTCGACCATCGGCGCGAAGGTGATGTCGAGACTGTCGGCGGCGGCTTCCTTGGCGGCAACGCGGCCGGACTGGCCGATGGCGTCCATGTCCCAGCTCGAGGCGAGGGCCAGTGGAATCGGGAAAATCGTACGGTGACCGTGGATCACGTCGTACGCGAAAAACATCGGAATCTTCAGGCGACTGCGCATGGCAGCATCCTGCATCGGCCGGTTTTCCGGACGGGTGATCGAGTTGAACGTGCCGCCGATGTTGCCGGCGGCGATTTCTTTACGGATCAGCTCTCGGGGCATTTCCGGGCCGATGCTGATCAGGCGCAACTGGCCGATCTTCTCGTCGAGGGTCATTTGCTTCATCAGGTTGCTGATGAACGCGTCCTTGTTTTCCAGGGGTACCGGGGTCGTGGCGGCCAATACTTGATGACTGGCCAGGCTGACGAACAGACCCAGCAAACACAGCTTCTTCATGAATAGTTTTCTCAAGGGCCCAAGCGGCAATGCAACGCCGGCCAGCCAAAATTTAGGGAGCGACTATTGTTGTTCGGGTACAGGCTCAAAGAAACAGAGCCAAAAAACGGCAGCCGACACTTGGCCGCATGATCACGCAGGGCACTTTTTAGCCCATTGCCCCGTCGTAATCCAGCGACGCGGCCGATTATGCCCCAAGAGCCCGCTGAGAATGTTTCGCGCTCGGTTTTTATAATGATATGTGCCAAGGAGCATCACTGCGATGAATGTAAGCCCAACCAATCGCTCGCGTTTGCAGGTCGCCACACTGCTGGTGCTGGCCACGCTGTTGACCGCGTGCGGCATCAACAATATCCCAACCCTCGACGAACAGGCCAAAGCTGCGTGGGGCCAGGTGCAGAACCAGTACCAGCGCCGCGCCGACCTGATCCCCAACCTGGTGGAAACGGTGAAGGGTTATGCCAAGCATGAAGAGGAAACCCTCACGGCAGTGATTGAAGCGCGGGCGAAAGCGACCTCGATTCAGGTCGACGCCAGCACCCTCGACAATCCCGAGAAACTCAAGCAATTCCAGCAGGCGCAGGACCAACTGACCGGTGCATTGAGCCGCTTGATGGTGGTTTCAGAGCGCTATCCGGATCTGAAGGCCAACCAGAACTTCCTCGCCCTGCAATCGCAGCTGGAAGGCACGGAAAACCGCATTGCCGTGGCTCGCCGCGATTTCATTCTGGCGGTGCAGAAATACAACACCGAGATTCGCACCTTCCCCGGTCGCCTCTGGCACAGCGTGATGTACAGCGATCTGCCGATCCGCGAAACCTTCGAAGCCACCACGCCCGGCGCGGAAAAGGCCCCGGAAGTGAAATTCTGATTCGAGGTTGTCCATGCGTGTGTTGAAAATGGGCCTGGTGCTGATGCTGTGGCTGTTCGCCGTCAGCGCCCGGGCCGAGTTGATGTTCCCGGCGCTGAGCGGGCGGGTGGTGGACGAAGCGCAGATGCTCGAGCCGTCGGTGCGCACGCAACTGACCCAGCAGTTGCAGGCCCACGAACAGGCGACCGGCGAGCAGTTGGTCGTGGTCACGCTGCCGGATCTGCAAGGCACGACCATCGAGGACTTTGGCGTTCAACTCGGGCGTCATTGGGCGATTGGTCAAAAGGACAAGAACAACGGCGCGCTGCTGATCGTTGCCCGTGACGAGCGCAAACTGCGCATCGAAGTCGGTTATGGCCTGGAGGATCGGCTGACCGATGCGCAGACTTCAGTGATCATCCATCAAGTCATCACGCCCGCGTTCAAGAGCGGCAATTTCAGCAAAGGCATCAGCGACGGCGTGGCGGCGATGCTGGTGGTACTGGGTGGCAATCCGCTCGATGAACCGTCGACGGTGTATGAGTCCACCGGTGATCCGTCCGATGATTTCATCTCGCGGCATCCGGGATTGTTCGTGTTTTTGGTGATGTTGTTCATCCTGACGGTGTTTGTCTGCCAGATGCTCGGTATCCTGCCTGCCGGCCGGGGCGGCTCTGGAGGAGGGGGCGGCTTCGGCGGTGGTGGCGGATTTGGCGGCGGCGGTGGAGGTGGAGGCTTCAGCGGCGGCGGGGGCAGTTTCGGCGGCGGTGGTTCGTCCGGCGGCTGGTGATATCAGAAGAATAATGAGCAGGCACTTTTCAACATGGCACTACTGACCGAACACGAACAACGCAAAGTCGCCGAGGCGATTGCCCGGGTCGAGCGCGACACCGACGCCGAACTGGTGACGGTGCTGGCCGCGCGCGCTGATGACTACGCGTACATCCCGCTGCTGTGGGCGAGCCTGTTGGCACTGGTGGTGCCGGGCGTCGTGCACTACCTGACCGGCTGGCTGACCCTGCGCAGTCTGCTGTTGGTGCAGTGGGGCGCGTTTATCGTGCTGTGTCTGCTGTTTCGTTTGCCGAAAATCACCACTCATTTGATCCCGCGTCGCGTGCGCCACTGGCGCGCCTCGAATCTGGCGCGGCGGCAGTTTCTAGAGCAGAACCTGCACCACACCGTGGGCAGCACGGGAATGCTGATTTTTGTGTGTGAAGCTGAGCGTTATGTGGAGATTCTGGTGGATGAGGGGATTTCCAAACGGCTGGATAACAAGAGTTGGGATGCGATTGTCGCGGCGTTTACCGAGCAGGTCAGGCAGGGGCGCACGCTGGAGGGATTTGTGACGTGTATCGAGGCGTGTGGGGAATTGCTGAAGGTGCATGTGCCGGTGACGCAGGTGAGGAATGAGTTGCCGAATCGGTTGGTGGTGTTGGCCTGATAGCCTAAAAGCCAAAGCCCCTCACCCCAGCCCTCTCCCGGAGGGAGAGGGGGCCGACCGAGGTGTTCTGCGCTCGACATCGACCTGAAAGACCGAGGCGATTATGGATTCAAAACAAATCTTTCAAACTTGAGTTCGACTCGGTATTTCAGGTCGGCGTAGCTCGAGAAAACACCTCGGTCAGTCCCCTCTACCTCTGGGAGAGGGCTAGGGTGAGGGCCGCTTTAACCAACCGTTCGGTAAATAAGAGCGTGTCCCCAACCCCCATCCCCCCTAAAATACCCGCCATTCCCGATTCCGCCCGTCCGAGGCCGCTTTTTCATGTCCGTTACTGCCCCGTCCATCAAGCCTGCGCCCGATCACCACGCCCAGTTCATCGAGCTGCTGCAAGCCAGCCTCGAACAGAACGGCTTCATCAAACTGGTGCTGGCCAAATACGTCGGCGAAGAAGTGGATCTGCAGCGAGTCATCATCAAACCGGTGACGGTCAAGGCGCAGCCGAATCTGTCGTTCGTCTATCGCTACAAAACCCGCGACATCACCAAGAATCTGCCCTTGGCTGACGGCGTGGCGGCGATTGCCGAGCTGTTGCCGGTCTCTTTCAAAAATGCGCATTTACTCGCAGTCACTGATGAAGCCCAGCTCGAATACAGCAAAAAGGGCAAGAGCTCGCTGTTCAAGAGCAAACCTCAGCAATTGCGCGAAGCACCGTCCGCTGAGCACAACCGCGAGAAAAATCGCTTCCTCGAGTTGAGCCGACCGTTCCTCAAGGATCTGGGCGTAACCAATGCGCAACATGAGCTGATCCCGGCGATGTCACGCAAGTGGAAGCAGATCAACAAGTTCATCGAAGTGTTCAGCCATGCCCTGACCTCGTCGCCGCTGGCGCTGGACAAACCGGTGCGGGTGGCAGATTTCGGTTCGGGCAAGGGCTATCTGACGTTCGCCATTCACGATTACCTGCGCAACACCTTGAAGGCCGAGGGCGAGGTCACCGGCGTCGAGTTGCGTGAGGAAATGGTCAACCTGTGCAACGCCGCTGCTGCGAAACTCGATCACCCGGGGCTGGTGTTCAAGTGCGGTGACGTGCGCAGCGTGGCGCCGAGCGAACTGGACGTGATGATCGCCCTGCATGCCTGCGACATCGCTACCGATTACGCGATCCACACCGGCATCCGTTCCGGCGCGTCGATCATCATGTGCTCGCCGTGCTGCCACAAACAGATCCGCCTGCAGATCCAGAGTCCAGCGTTGCTCAAGCCGATGCTGCAATATGGTTTGCACCTGGGGCAGCAGGCGGAAATGGTCACCGACAGCTTGCGCGCGCTGTTCCTTGAGGCCTGCGGTTACGAGACCAAGGTGTTCGAATTCATCTCGCTGGATCACACCAACAAAAACAAAATGATTCTGGCGGTGAAGCGCGCCGAGCCGGTGGACCCGGCGCAGTTGTTGGTGAAGATTCAGGAGTTGAAAGACTTCTACAACATCAGCGAGCACTGCCTGGAAACCCTGCTGCGCGCGGATGGTTACCTGGCTTGACACTGACCCTGTGGGAGCGAGCCTGCTCGCGAAGGCGGACTGACATTCAACAATGATGTTGGCTGTTACGGACCCTTCGCGAGCAGGCTCGCTCCCACATTTGATTTCACCGCGGTTTTGCGGCCGAGCATGACCGTGGCGATGACACCGCAGGCAAACACCCAGGTAATCGGCTCGACATGTTCACCAAAGAACAGCGCCGAAAACGCGATGGTGAAGAAAATCTGCAATAACTGGATCTGACTGACCCGGGCGATCCCGCCCATGGCCAGCCCTGCGTACCACGCGAAAAACCCAAGAAACTGCGAAAACAACGCCACATACCCGAACGCCCACCAGGCCTTGGCCGACACCGCGCCCTGATGTTGCAGGGCCAGATACAGCACCGGCCCGATCAACAACGGCGTCGACAGCACCAGCGCCCAGCAGATCACCTGCCAGCCGCCCATCTCCTTGGCCAACCGGCCGCCCTCGGCATAGCCCAGACCACCGACGGCAATCGCGCCGAGCATCAACAGATCACCCGCCTGAATACTGCCGGCACCGGTGTACAGCGCATATCCGAGCACCAATGCACTGCCCAGCGCCGCGCAGGCCCAGAAGGCTTTTGACGGACGTTCGTGGGACAGCCACGCGGCGTACAGCGCCACGCACAAAGGTTGCAGCCCATTGACCAGCGCACCGTGGGACGCCGGCAATGTCTGCATGGCCCAAGCCGACAACACCGGAAAACCCAGAATCACCCCGGCGATCACCAGGCTCAGGCCTTTGACTTGCTGCCACGTCGGCCATTTCTCGCGCCGCCACAAAAGCAGCAACGCCGCTGGAATCGCCGCGAACAGCGCACGCCCCAAACCGTTGAGCAGCGGATGCAGTTCCTGCACCACGATGCGGGTGAAGGGCAGGGTAAGGCTGAAGATCACCACGCCGAGCAGGCCGAGGGCCATGCCGGTGTTTTCGCGCGAGGACATGATGGGGGACCAGAATCGTAGGGCATTGGAAAGTGTCCTCATCTAGCCATAATCTGCGAATTTCGGGGTGTTACAGCTAGGCACGGACTTAGGCGTACAGTTTCAGGGCCCCTTCGCGAGCAAGCTCGCTCCCACAGGAGAATGCATTCCAAATGTGGGAGCGAGCTTGCTCGCGAAGAACGATGACACGGTCTGAGGTAGTAGCCGGTTGTTACCCGAGCCTCCGGATAAGGTCTACCTTGAATACTCCCAAGCATGTCCTCCAGAGGAGTCCTCCCCATGGCCGCGAAAAAGATCCTGATGCTGGTCGGCGATTACGTCGAAGACTACGAAGTGATGGTGCCGTTCCAGGCCCTGCAAATGGTTGGTCACACCGTCCACGCCGTGTGCCCGGACAAGGTTGCCGGTAAAACCGTGCGCACTGCGATCCATGACTTTGAAGGCGATCAGACCTACAGCGAAAAGCCCGGTCACCTGTTCGCGCTCAACTTCGATTTCGCCAAGGTCAGCGAGGCCGATTACGACGCGCTGCTGATCCCCGGTGGTCGTGCCCCGGAATACTTGCGCCTCAACGAAAAAGTCCTCGATCTGGTGCGCGCCTTCGACAAGGCCGGCAAACCGATTGCCGCCGTCTGTCACGGCGCGCAATTGCTTGCAGCGGCGGGTGTACTTGAAGGCCGCGAATGCAGCGCCTATCCGGCCTGCGCGCCGGAAGTGCGACTGGCGGGCGGCACGTACATCGATATCCCGGTGACGGACGGCCACGTTCAAGGCAATCTGGCCACAGCCCCGGCATGGCCGGCGCATCCGAGCTGGCTGGCCGGTTTCCTCGGCTTGCTCGGCACCAAAATCACCCTGTAACGAGGATCCGCCGATGTGCGAGCTCTACGTCAAGGCTGACCCGATTCTCTACGAATCACGCTCGCGTTCGCTGCGCATCTGCGGTGTGGTGACGACGTTGCGCCTGGAGAATCAGTTCTGGGACATCCTCAGCGAAATCGCCGAGGTCGACGGCATGACCACCAACCAGTTGATCGCCAAGCTGTATGAAGAGGTGATGGATTATCGCGGCGAAGTGGTGAATTTTGCCTCGTTCCTGCGGGTGAGTTGTACGCGCTATCTGAGTCAGCGGCGGGTGAATGCGCCGGAGTTGTCGGTGGTGCGGGCGGTGGTGAAATAGCCGGCACCGAGCTGCCTCATTCGCGAGCAGGCTCGCTCCCACTTTCGAGCGCGTTCTGCAACTGGAATGCGCTCCAATGTGGGAGCGAGCTTGCTCGCGAAAGGGCCGGTCCAAGCGACAGATATTCAGGACTGGTCTTTACTCTGAAGCGCCAAACCTCTCAATCGCCAAGGAGAAACGCGCATGTCCGGATGGTACGAAATCAGTAAAAGCAGCAACGGCCAGTTCAGGTTCGTGCTGAAAGCGGCGAATGCCGAAACGATTCTGACCAGCGAGCTGTACACCACTCGCGCTGCGGCCGACGGCGGCATCGCTTCGGTGCAAACCAACAGCCCGTTTGAGGAGCGCTATGAGAAGAAGTCGACGAAGGACGGCCATCCGTACTTCAACCTGAAAGCGGCCAATCATCAGATTATCGGCAGCAGTGAATCGTATTCGTCGGAGGCGGCGTGCGATAAAGGCATTGCCAGTGTGAAGGCGAACGGACCGAGCAAAGTGATTAAGGACAAGACCTTGCCGGTGCTCTGACCTCACTTTCAAATCCACCAAAATCCCCTGTGGGAGCGAGCTTGCTCGCGAAAGCGGTCGTTTACTCAACATCAATGTTGACTGAACTGACGCCTTCGCGAGCAAGCTCGCTCCCACAGGTATTTGTATATTGCAGTGAGATCAGCGCAGGGTCTTCAGGATCGTTTGCAACTGAGTCTGGCCCGCTTCACTCAGCGGAAACACCGGCAAGCGCGGATCGCCCACTTCAAGCCCGGTCTGCCGCAACCCTGCCTTGATCGTCGCCGGCAAGCCACCCTTGAGGATGAAATCCAGCAGCGGCAACTGGCGGTAAAACAAATCCCGCGCGCGATCCAGATCACCGGCCATGGCGGCCTCGTACAAGTCCAGATTCAACTGCGGGATCAAGTTCGGCGCCGCCGTGCACCAGCCTTTCGCCCCGGCCGCAAACGCTTCCAGTGCCAGCGGATTGCAGCCGTTGTAGAACGGCACCTGACCTTCGCCAAGCAGTTGCAGTTTGTGCATGCGCTGAATATCGCCGGTGCTCTCCTTGACCATGGTCACGTTTTCCACGCCTTTGACGATGCGCAAAATCAGCTCCACCGACATGTCAGTGCCGCTGGTGGCCGGGTTGTTGTAGAGCATGATCGGCACGCCGATGCGCTCGCCAATAGCGCGGTAGTGAGCGAAGATTTCCGCCTCGGTGAGCTTCCAGTACGAAGCCGGCAGCACCATTACCACATCGGCACCGTGACCTTCGGCGAAACGTGCGCGGCGCACGGCTTTGGCGGTGGTCAGGTCAGAGACGCTGACGATGGTTGGCACCCGTTTGGCGACGTGCTTGATGCTGAACTCGGCAACCTGATCCCACTCCGCATCGCTCAGATAAGCGCCTTCGCCAGTGCTGCCCAACGGCGCGATGGCGTGGACGCCGCTGTCGATCAGGCGATCGATCGATTGACCGAGCGCTGGCAGGTCCAGCCCTTCGCCGTTGGCGCCGAACGGGGTGATGGTGTAGCCGATGATGCCGTGAATAGTGGACATGGGAATCTCTCCGTAACAGATTTCAGTTCAGGCAATCGGCGTGTTGGCGCAGGTTCTGCCGGGCGTAATAGTTGAAGGCGGCGGCGTGGCGTTTCGGCTTGGCGATCCAGTCATGGGCTTCGCGACCCAGTTCGGGAATGATCGGCTTGATCGTACCGGCCGCCATCGCCAGCAGTTGCAGTTTTGCCGCGCGCTCGATCAGTTGGGCGATGACACAGGCCTCTTCAATCGTTGTGCCGGTCGACAGTTGACCGTGGTGCGAAAGCACAATCGCGCGTTTGTCGCCCAGCGCGCCGGCAATCAGCTCACCTTCTTCGTTGCCCACCGGCACACCCGGCCAGCCTTCGAGAAACGCGCAGTCGTCGTACAGCGGGCACAGGTCCATGTGGGAAATCTGCAGCGGCACTTCGAGCATCGACAACGCGGCAACGTGGGTCGGGTGGGTGTGGATGATGCAGTTCACGTCCGGCCGGGCGCGGTACACCCAGCTGTGGAAACGGTTGGCCGGGTTGGCCATGCCGTGGCCTTCGAGGACTTCCAGATCCTCGTTGACCAGCAGCAGATTACTCGCGGTGATTTCGTCGAAACCCAGCCCCAGTTGCTGCGTGTAATAGGTGCCGGGCTGAGGCCCACGGGTGGTAATTTGTCCGGCCAGACCGGAGTCGTGACCGTTCTCGAAGAGGATCCGGCAGGTCAGGGCCAGCTTTTGCCGGTCCGTCCACGTATTATCCGCCAGGCTTTTTTGCATCTGGGTCAGCGCTTGCTTGACCAGTTGGTCTTTGGGTAGTGCTAATGTCTTGGCCATGTCTGTGTCCTTTGGGTGATTGCAAATGACACGAAAGATGCTATATGACACAAAGTGTCATTAGCAAGCACAAATCGTCGCTTCCTCCATGGAATAACTGCTGCGCATGTCTATCCGTTTGAAATTATTGAGAAAAAAACTTGGCGTAACCCTTGAGGCATTGGCCGAAAAATCCGGCATGACCAAGAGTTATCTGTCCAAAGTCGAACGTGGGCTCAACACGCCGTCAATTGCTGCCGCGTTGAAACTGGCGAAAGCGCTGAACGTCAAAGTCGAGGAGTTGTTCTCCGAAGACAGCGTCAGCCTCGACAGCTACAGCCTGGTGCGCAGCCATGAGCGCCAGTCACTGGCGGCGAATGACCAGAGTCCCGGGTACGCCGTGTTGGCCCATCAGGTCAGCGAGCGCAGTCTGCTGCCGTTCATCATCTACCCGCCGAGCGAGTTCACTGACAAAACGTTCAAGGAGCATTTGGGCGAAGAGTTTCTGTTCGTCCACGAAGGGCAGGTCGAAGTGGATTTCATGAACGAAAAGGTGCTGCTGGAACGCGGTGATGCGCTGCACTTCAATGCACACAAACCGCACCGGATCCGCTCGGTGGGGGAGGTGCAGGCGCAGTTGCTGGTGGTGGTGCACAGCACTGAAGAATGAGGTGTCAGCTAAAAGCTTCGCGAGCAAGCTCGCTCCCACAGTAGTCCGCGTTCCAATGTGGGAGCGAGCTTGCTCGCGAAGGCGTCGGCGCGGTCTACATCAAACCTCGACCGGCACCGACAACTTCGGATTGCCGAGCGCATGGCTCTTGGCATCAAAAAACCGCAACTCCACACCCGTGCCCTCAAACACCTGCGCGTAATGCCGCTTCTGATGCTGAACAAACGCCGCACTGCGCGGATAAATCGAGATCGCCACCACCTTCGGTTTCGCCAGGCGCAACGCCCGCACGATGTGCGCATCCTGCTCGCCTAACGCATGACCAAAAATGCACAAGCCGTCGCCATGCCCCAACAACTGCTGATAACAGAACGACAGATAATCCGAGCTGCGAATGGTCTTGAGTTTGTCCGCACTCGGCCCTTCGGTGACGAACAGCGGCACGTCATCCAGCGTCTTGAGCGTGTTGTTGATGGCGAAGTTGCCGAGCAACGTGCCCTCGGTTGAGGTCAGCTTGCGCGCGGTGCCGTCCTGATTGCGCACCAGATGCAGACCACCGTGCAGGTACAACAAGCGCGGTTTGTCGGTGGCAGTTTCGCTCAGATCAAAACTCGCGCTGGCGCCGTTGAACAGATCGTCAATGGCCGCGCTGTTGTGTTGCAGTGCCCAGTAGTTGAGCAGGTCGTAATTGGTGGTGAACACGGTGCGATAGCGCGCCAGTTCTTCGTTCACCGTCGCCAGCGTCGAAGGCTTCACCAGTCGCCACGGAATGTGTACGGCGTGCACGGTGTTGATCAGCGCTTCCTTGATCGCGTAGTAGCGATTGCGCGGTGCCGCCGAGCTGACGGCCAACGCCTTATTGACCCGGCTGGTGGTTTTCAGTGCGCCGAGTACCTGCTCGAAACTGCGCGTTTGCATGGCGTCGAACACCGCCAGTTCCGACGGGCTGAGTGGTTTCTCCTCGACGGTTCGGGCGTTTTCGAACAGCGAGTCATAGCCGAAGTCATCCCACACCGCACGACTGGCGCCATTGCCCACCAGCAGGCCGTTGAAGTCGCTGGTGGCGCGCAAGGCGTTCCAGTCTTCGAGAGTGGCGTCGACATCCAGAAAATCGGTCATTGCACAGGCGTCTCAAAACAAAGGGCTGATGGGCGGCGACTTTATCACGAGCGGGCATTGAGCCAGATCAACATCGGTCGTGACCGATCGGTCGATCCTGTGTGCATCCGCCGGATCGGCGCAGTCGATTCGGCCTCAGTCAGGAGATGCACGATGAGCAGCACCTTTTTCATTCCGGCGGTCAACATCATGGGCAGCGGCTGCCTCGACGAGGCCATGGTCGCGATCCGCAACTACGGTTTTCGCAAGGCGCTGATCGTCACTGACACAGGTTTGGCCAAGGCCGGCGTGGCGACCATGATCGCCGAGAAGCTGGCGATGCAGGACATCGACTCGGTGATTTTCGACGGCGCCAAACCGAACCCGAGCATCGCCAATGTCGAGTCGGGTCTGGGGTTGCTCAAGGAAAGTCGCTGCGATTTCGTCGTGTCGCTGGGCGGCGGTTCGCCGCACGACTGCGCCAAAGGCATTGCCCTGTGCGCGACCAATGGCGGGCAGATCCGCGATTACGAAGGCGTCGACCAATCGAGCAAGCCGCAACTGCCGCTGATCGCGATCAATACCACCGCCGGCACCGCCAGCGAAATGACCCGCTTCTGCATCATCACCGACGAATCGCGCCACGTGAAAATGGCCATCGTCGACCGTAATGTCACGCCGCTGCTGTCGGTCAACGACCCGGCGTTGATGCTCGCCATGCCCAAAGGCCTGACCGCCGCCACTGGCATGGATGCGCTGACCCACGCCATCGAGGCTTATGTCTCGACCGCCGCCAACCCGATCACCGACGCCTGTGCGCTGAAGGCCATGACCCTGATCAGCAACAACCTGCGCCTGGCCGTGCGCGACGGCGGTGATCTCGCCGCGCGGGAAAACATGGCTTACGCGCAGTTCCTCGCCGGCATGGCCTTCAACAATGCCTCGCTCGGTTACGTGCATGCGATGGCGCATCAGTTGGGCGGTTTCTACGACTTGCCCCATGGCGTGTGTAACGCCGTGCTGCTGCCCCACGTGCAGACCTTCAATGCGCTGGTGTGTGCCGAGCGGCTGACCGATGTGGCCCACGCCATGGGTGCGGATATTCGCGGTTTCAGTGCCGAAGAGGGCGCGCAGGCGGCGATCAACGCGATCCGCTGCCTGGCCAAAGATGTCGAGATTCCCGGAGGCTTGCGTGAACTCGGCGCCAAGCTCAGTGACATTCCGGTGCTCGCCACCAATGCCCTGAAAGACGCCTGCGGTTTGACCAATCCTCGGGCGGCGGATCAGCGCCAGATCGAGGAGATTTTTCGCAACGCGTTTTGATGGGCGCGGCAGGGTTAATTCTTGAAGGTCAGGTTTTGCCCTTGCCCTTGCCTTTAGCGATCACCGTAAACTTACGAACACGGACCCAGTCGGACAAATTCCCGTTGATGTTGTGAATGGCAGATATCCGGTGCGGTCCGGGAGGTAAGGGTTTTGTAATCTGTTTACTCCATTGCTTGAGGGAGTCGACGTCGGCTTTGGCAATCATCTCGCCGGTGTCCAGATCGATAATGCTAACGAAGCCTTCAGCTTTTGTGACATTTCCGGAAAAGACCGGAACAGCGCTTACCTGTGCTCCCTCTTTTGGTTCGACAATTACCGGGACGTCGATTGCTGGCTGCAGTAGCACGGTATACCTGCGTTCGTCACTCCAGTCTGACTTGATGCCTTCCCATGTCTGGTGGGCGCGAACCCCGTGCTGACCCGTCGACTGGGCACCGCTGATGCTGAACGCCCATCGTCCATTTGCACTGACCTGTCCTGCACCGAGTGAATGCGTATTTTCAATGTTCCAGACCTGCACCAGCGCACCCGGTATACCGCTGCCGAGAAACAGTGTTGCAACTCCCGTTTTCTGGCCCTCTTCGGGGTACGTGATGGTTGGGGGCGGGACAGGTTGCGTATTGGGCTTGTCGGGAGTGCTCATTGTTCTTCTCGTTTCAGGCTGAACTTGAATCGAGAGGCTGGCATGACCGGTTGCGTTTTGAACCTGTAAGAACTACCAGTTTTTTAGCCTTTTTTACTTGATCAGTAATTTCGTTTTCTTCTAAAAAACTGTCATTTCTGTCAGTTGTCTGGTGTGGCTGCTTCGGATCGAATGCTCTGACAGCGGGGTCGACTCCGATCGCCTTGAGGAGCACACGAACATGCCGAAAGCCAAAGCACGTAAAGCACGATCAGCCGGTGAGCTGGATCAGACCTTTGCCCATTCGGGCCTGCAAACACTGCGGTTTCCAGTCGCGCGCAAAACCATCGGGAAAAGTGTCGCAGTGCTGCCTTCGGGACACATCATGGTCAGTACGACCGTCATCGATGCATCGGGAGCCTCGCATTACGGCCTGACGCGATTGCTCGCGGATGGTCATCTCGATACCAGCTTCGGCGAGGGCGGGTACCTTCGCGGTCAGTTTGTCAGGGGGCGATTGTCACAAGGCGGGAATCTGCTCGTCGGTGAGAGCGGCGTATTCTGGTTGTGCGCAGTGCTTGCAGATGCAGCAGGCAAGCTTGAGCAAATCATCGCTCGATTCAAACCGGACGGTACGCTCGATCCCGAATTTGGTGATGGACAGACAGGCTACCGAGTCGTGCCGATGCGTATTCCCGTGCTGAACAATGCCACGGGCGGCCGCTTGATATTGGCGCACTCCACTCCAGCGAAAGCGCTGCCGGACAGATTGCTTTTCGTCACCTCTCAAGGGGGCAGCGGGTTATTGACGCGTTTTTTTCTGGATGGCAAGGATGACCCGGAGTTTGCAGGCAAAGGCTGGATTCACCTGACGCTTTCCGGTGTGGCGATCACGTTGCACGGGGTTACGCAGTTGGACGATGGGCAGATTCTGGTCCATGGCAAGACTGAAGTGACCAACCAGGGTTTGGTCATGGCTTACGAGCGTTCCGGGCAGGATGCTGAGTCGTTCGGCGAGAAAGGCACGCTGCTGCTGAATCTGCACAATGCCGGCGCACCGCTCGAAAGCTCGGTGAATCGCATCGTTGGGCAATCGGCACAGCGCCTGTTGTTGATCGGATCAGCCGTCGAGTCGTCTGCCGGGGAAAAGCGTCAGCATGGCTTCATCAGCGGGATCACTCGCGACGGTAGGCCTGATTCAGCGTTCAATCGCGGGACGCCAGTCCTTACCGTTGCCGCGCAGCCACTGGATCTGAAAAGCTGGAGCGCAGGATTCGCGCTGAATGACTCCCCCGGCTCGCCAATCGTCACGGTCGGGCAGACCTCGGACGGCGAACGACGCTTACTCACCGGAGGCTTTTTGGTCGATGGCGCCGTGGATCCTGCATTTGATGTCGAAGGCGCCGCCGGTATCGAATGGATTGCGCAGGATGCCTGTCTGCAGGGTTCGTCGGTGCTGGTGCTGGGGCAGCGAAATGAAGCCGCTCACCTGGTGCGATTGCTGACAGCGGCGAGCTGACGGGGCAGGTTCATCACATTTTCGGTGTGATTGAATTCCGGGCTATCCTGCCGACTCGGACGAACCCCAGTCAGCGAGCCCTCCATGCTGCAAAAAAGCCTGATCCGCCGCCTCGACCTGATCACCCTGCAACTGTTTGTCGCCGTGCACGAAGAGGGCACGCTGACCCGCGCGGCCTCGCGCGAAGCCATCGCGGTGTCGGCGGCGAGCAAGCGCCTGATGGAGCTGGAGGAGGCGCTGGGGATCAGCCTGTACGTGCGTCAGGCCAAGGGCATGACGCTGACCCCGGCCGGGGAAACGTTGCTGCATCATGCCCGGCAGATGCTGTTCAACGTCGAGAAAATGGGCCTGGAACTCGGCGAACACAGCCACGGTGTGCGGGGTTATGTGCGCATGCTGGCGAATCTGTCGGCGATCATTCAGTTTCTTCCCGAAGACTTGCGCGATTTTTCCGCGCGGCATCCGCAGGTCAAGACCGACCTTGAAGAGCGGCCCAGCGCCGGAGTGATTCAAGGCGTGCTCGATGGCGTGGCAGATCTCGGTATCTGTTCCAACGACAGCGACACCAAAGGCTTGCACAGCGTGTTGTACCGTCAGGACAAACTGCTGGTGGTGATGCTGCCGGAGCATCCGTTGGCCACGCGCGAGTCGGTGGCGTTCGCTGAAACGCTCGACAGCGACTACGTCGGATTGCATGCCGCCAGTTCAATAAACATGCGTACTCACGCGGCGGCGCGACAGGCCGGCAAAGTCCTGCGCATTCGCATTCATGTGCCGGGGTTCGATGCGGTGTGCCGGATGGTTCAGGCCAACATGGGTATCGGCATCTTGCCGCAGCGTGCTTATGAACTGTTTGGTCAGGCGCTGGGGTTGCACGCGGTGCCGTTGACGGATGACTGGTCGGATCGCGCGTTGATTGTGGTGGTGCGGGATGAGGCGCGGTTGTCGCCGGTGAGTCGGTTGTTGTTCGAGCATTTGCGGGGGCAGGGCGCATAGATCTCCAGTGAATGTTCCGGCCTCTTCGCGAGCAAGCTCGCTCCCACAGGGATTGGTGGCGGCTACAGATTCTGTGTTCAACACATATCCATTGTGGGAGCGAGCTTGCTCGCGAAGGCGGCCTTGAATCCACCACAAACCCCCCGAGCGTTCGCATTTCGCGAACGCCCATTGCCGAGACACGGCTGGATTGCCCGATCATCGTTCCTCTAGCCTTGGCGCATATTCCAAGAACAAGAGGTACCCCGCGATGACTGCCCCCTTGAGTGCGATCAAAGTGATCGAGATCGGCACCCTGATCGCCGCGCCGTTTGCCGCGCGCATGCTCGCCGAGTTCGGCGCCGAAGTGATCAAGATCGAAGCCATGGGTCAGGGCGACCCGCTGCGCAAATGGCGCAAGCTGCACGAAGGCACGTCGCTGTGGTGGTACCTGCAATCACGCAACAAGAAATCGCTGGCACTCAATCTGAAATCCGCCGAAGGCATCGAACTGGTCAAGCAACTGGCCAGCGACGCTGACGTGATCATCGAAAACCTGCGCCCCGGTGCGCTGGAGAAACTTGGCCTCGGTTGGGACGTGCTTCACGCGCTGAACCCCAATCTCACCCTCGTGCGCATTTCCGGCTATGGCCAGACCGGCCCGTACCGTGATCGTCCCGGCTTCGGCGCGATCGGTGAAGCGATGGGCGGCATTCGTTACACCACCGGCACCCCCGGTTCGCCACCGGCGCGGGTCGGCGTCAGCCTCGGTGATTCGCTGGCCTCATTGCACGCGGTGATTGGCGCGCTGATGTCACTGTTGCGGGTCAAGACCGGGCAGGGCGGCGGACAGATCGTCGACGTGTCGCTGGCCGAAAGCGTGTTCAACGTCATGGAAAGTCTGGTGCCGGAATACGACATGCAGGGCCATGTCCGCGAACGCAGCGGCGGCGCGTTGCCGGGTATCGCACCGTCCAATACTTACCTGACGGCTGACGGGGCCTATGTGGTGATTGCCGGCAACAGCGACCCGATCTACAAGCGTCTGATGCACACCATTGGCCGCGAAGACCTGGCTGACGCAGAGGAATTCGCCCACAACGACGGTCGCGCCGCCAAGAGCGGTTTGCTCGACGCCGCCATCACCCACTGGACCAGCAGCCTGCCGATCGACGACGTGCTCGCGGCGCTGGAAGCGGCTGAAGTGCCGGCCGGGCGCATTTATTCGGTGGCCGACATCGTTGCCGATCCGCACTATCAGGCACGCGACATGCTGCTCAGTGCCGAGTTGCCCGGCGGTGCAACAGTGAAGATGCCCGGCATCGTCCCTAAACTCTCGGAAACCCCCGGCGGCGTGAACTGGTCGGGGCCAAAACTCGGCCAGCACACCGACGGTATTCTTGCCGGCCTCGGCCTGACTGAACTCGATATCGAACGCCTGAAAAGCCAAGGGGTGGTGCAATGATCACGGACTATTCGCAAACCCTGATCGTCCAGGAAGTCTCGCCGCGCGACGGTTTGCAGATCGAGCCGACCTGGGTGGAAACCGCTGACAAGATCGCCCTGATCGATGAGCTGTCACTGGCCGGTTTCAGCCGTATCGAGGCCGGTTCGTTCGTGTCGCCGAAAGCCATTCCGGCGCTGCGTGATGGCGAGCAAGTCTTCAGCGGCATTCAACGCCAGCCTGGGGTGATTTACGTCGCGCTGATTCCCAACCTCAAAGGTGCGCAGCGTGCACTGGAGGCGGGCGCCGATGAACTGAATCTGGTGATGTCCGCCAGCCAGACGCACAACATGGCCAATATGCGCATGCGCTGTGACGACTCGTTGGCGGCGTTCGGTGACATCGTTTCGTTCGCCAGCGGTTCCGGTGTGCGCCTCAACGGTAGCATCGCCACCACGTTCGGTTGTCCGTTCGAAGGTCAGATCGACGAGGACCGCGTGCTGCAGATCGTCGACGCGTATCAGGAACTCGGCATTGCCGGCATCACCCTCGCCGACACCACTGGCATGGCCAATCCGCGTCAGGTAGATCGCTTGGTGCGGCGGGTGTTGCAGCGGGTCTCGCCGGCCGATCTGACCCTGCATTTTCACAACACCCGGGGTCTGGGGCTGTGCAATGTGCTGGCGGCTTACGAGGTGGGCGCGCGGCGTTTCGATGCCGCACTCGGTGGCCTTGGTGGCTGCCCGTTTGCGCCAGGTGCGTCGGGCAATATCTGCACTGAAGACCTGGTGAACCTGTGCGATGAAATCGGCATTCACACCGGCATCGACTTGCCGCTGTTGCTGAAACTCTCGCGTGGCTTGCCGGAACTGTTGGGCCACGAAGTCCCCGGTCAACTGGCCAAGGCCGGGCGCAACGGCGACCTGCACCCGATCCCCACCTGACAACACCAATCCCTTTGTAGGAGTGAGCCTGCTCGCGATAGCGGTGTATCAATCACCGCAAATGTTGCCTGACACACCGCTATCGCGAGCAGGCTCACTCCTACAGTTAAAAACGCATACCAGACAACAAAAACAATCGGACGCCCACTGGCAGTCCGTCTGGAGAAAAGCCATGAGCCTCAATGTAATGGAGGCGGGCGCGAGTCCGTCCGTCGATCACGACGCCGAAAAAGCCCTGGTCAGCAAAGTCGCCTGGCGCCTGATGCCGCTGATCATGGTCTGCTATCTGTTCGCTTTCTTCGACCGCATCAACATCAGCTTCGCCAAGTTCCAGTTGCAGACCGACCTGAGCCTGAGCGACACCGCTTACGGCCTCGGTGCCGGGCTGTTCGTGGTCGGTTACGTGCTGTTCGAAGTGCCGAGCAACATGATGCTGTACAAAGTTGGCGCACGGCGCTGGATTGCCCGAATCATGATGTCCTGGGGCGTGGCGACGGCAGCGATGGTGTTCGTCAACAGCGAATGGCAGTTCTACGCGCTGCGCTTTGTGATCGGCGCGATGGAAGCCGGGTTTGCCCCGGGCGTGCTGTATTACCTGACGCTGTGGTTCCCGCAGCACTTCCGTGGGCGCATCACCTCGATGCTGTTTCTGGCTTCGGCGTTTGCCGGTCTGGTTGGTGCGCCGTTCTCCGGGCTGGTGCTGGAACACCTCGACGGTGTTCTGCAAATGCGCGGCTGGCACTGGTTGTTCCTGCTCGGCGGCGTGCCGTGTATCGGCCTCGGTTTTCTGGTGCTGATGCTGCTCAAGGATCGCATCGAGGACGCGCACTGGCTAAGCGCTGACGAGAAGAAACTGCTGTCCAGCCGCATCGCCCAGCATGAACCGCACAAGAACGGCGGCTCGTTGCTCGCGGCGTTGAAGATTCCCGGATTTTTGACCTTGGGGCTGATCTATTTTCTGATCCAGGTCGCGTCCTACGGCTTGAACTTCTGGGCGCCACAGTTGATCCGCAGCGCCGGTACCGAGAGCCCGGTGATGATCGGTCTGCTGACGGCCATTCCGTACATTTGCGGGGCGATCAGCATGGTGGTGATCGGGCGTTTGTCGGATGCCACCGGTGAGCGGCGCAAGTTTGTCGCCGGGCTGGTCATCGTCGGCGCGATCGGATTTTTCAGTGCGGGAATTTTCGCCAGTCACACCACGTTTTTGATCGTTGCTCTTGGCTTGCTTGGCGCCGGGATCATCGCCTCGATTCCGAGCTTCTGGACGCTGCCACCGAAGTTGTTGGCCGGTGCTGGCGCTGGTGCAGCGGGCGGGATTGCGGTGATCAACACACTTGGGCAGTTTGGCGGGATCGTCAGCCCGGTGATGGTCGGACGGATCAAGGATTTGACCGGCAGCACCACGCCGGCGCTGTATGTCATTGGCGTGGCGGCGCTGGTCGCTGCGGCACTGTTACTGTGGGCCTTGCCGCAGAAATTGCGCACGCTCGATAAGTTCTGAGATCTGCGGTGTCTGCAATGACGCCTTCGCGAGCAGGCTCGCTCCCACATGTGATCGCATTTCTCCAGTTGGAATTCGGCACCTGTGGGAGCGGGCCTGCTCGCGAAGACTGACTTCCAGACACTGAAAAATCACGGATTGGTTCCATCAGTTAACAGCCACCCCATTTTTCTCAAACACACGAATCAACACCACCCTGGCAATCGCCAACATCGCCCCAACACCCGCAACGCCGTCAACAACTTCTCGCTACCAAGCGGGAAATGCGCTTTGGTCTACTGATGATTCGGTTGAAAGGGCCGATACAGCAGGGGATAGTGCGCGGCTGAAAAAGTAATCAAGGAGCGGGAAGTGACAATGAAGTCTGGCTGGATCGGATGTGCGGCATTGTGCGGGTGGTTGCTGGCGGGGCAGGCATTGGCCGATTGCACGCCGGCGGTAGTGTCGGGGGATCTGGATTTTTCGGTTTGTAAGGATTGGCCGGCCTATCCAGGGCAGACCCTCAGCGCCACCGCCAGGTTCGAGCGAGCTTCCGATTATGTCGAGGGAAACTCGCACGGCTTTTACGATGTTGATTTGTCTGTATTACAGGATGGACGATCAGTTCCTCTCGCCACTTATCATCAAGCCGCTGCTTTCGAAACTGACGGCGTAGCCTTGGTGGAACTGGCACTCGATACTGCACGCTACAAACTTGCTGCCGATTTCCGTGCCTTCGGTATGCGTGCCCGTGTCACCAATGGATCCCGTCTTAATCCTTTGGAAGAGGTTCAACTCTCGCTTTACGTGAGAGAGGGCGCAACGTTGCGTCCAGTCCTGAGCCGGTTGCTAGTCTCGCAATACAGCGGCGAATGGAATGATGTTTGCGAAGGTGAACGCAGCGAAACTATCAGAACGGTGGAAGTCGCCAAAACAAGCTCCCATGGTTACGCGGATCTGATCGTCAAGACTCAGCAAACCGGCACAAGCAGCGTGGGCGACGCAGAGGCTTGTGAAGATAAAATCACCCATTACCCACCCGTTCTCACAACATTGCGTTATGACGGAAAGTCTTACGTCTTGCCGCAAGGCTTCAAAGGCCTTTAACCGGCCTGCTTAACACGACTCTTATCAAGGAAGAACAATGCTCACGCCCATCCGACTCCTTATCGCCCTCAGTATTCTGGTCCTCGCTCCTCAAGCCCAGGCCGCGTGCCAGACCAAAGACTTCGACGGCAAATCCCTGTCGCGCTGCAAAGTCTGGCCCGCCGTGCAGAATCAGGCGATCGCAGTCAAATCCACCTACCTTGCCGACGCCGGCGACGATGATGCCGGGGTGTTCGATCTGGATCTTTCGATCGTCAATGCGAGCACTTACAACACCGTCGCCACTTACCGTAAACCGGGGGCATACAACTCCGATGCCGTGCGCTTTGAGGATCTGCGCATCGACACCGCCCGTTATCGACTGGCGCCGGAGGTTCGGGCTTTCGGTCTGCGTTCAAAGTTCGCGCACAGTTCCCACGCCATTCCCTACGAGAAAACCGATCTGGCGCTGTATGTTCGCGAAGGCAATGAGTTGCGTCCGGTGCTGGAGGGCTTGGTGGTTGCCAAGAGCAACGGTGAGTTCATGAATGATTGCGAAGGCTACACAAAGACCATTCGCCGAACCGTCGAGATCGGCTCTTCCAGCCATCATGGTCTGGCCGATTTGATCGTCACCACCAACGGCAGCAAAATGAAAAACACGCAGTCGGGTAAAGAGTGCCTTTCCAAGACCACCCGCTTGAAGCAAAAACAGATCACCCTGACCTACGACGGCCAGCAATACATCGTCCCCGAAGACCTCAGAGGCTACTGACCCGATGCTCACCGGCCTCAACCACCTGACCCTCGCGGTCAGCGATTTGAATCGCAGCCTCGCCTTCTACCGTGATCTGCTGCAGTTGCGCGTCGAAGCCACGTGGGATGCCGGTGCCTACCTGTCGCTGCCGGGACTGTGGTTGTGCCTGTCGCTTGATCCGCTGCGTTCGAGTCAACCGTGCGCCGATTACACCCATTACGCTTTCAGCCTCAATGCAGCCGATTTCTCAACGTTCGTAGCAAAGCTAAAAGCGGCGAACGTGCGTGAATGGCGAGATAACCGCAGCGAAGGTGCATCGTTCTATTTCCTCGATCCCGATGGCCACAAGCTCGAAGCCCATGTCGGCGATCTCGCTTCACGGCTGTCGGCGTGTCGGCAAAAACCGTACGCCGGCATGCGTTTTTACGACGAGTCATGATCAGACACATTTGTCTGTTATAGACTGGCGGCCACGTGTTCTGGCGCTGCAGGTTTTCCATGACTTCATCGTTGCTAATGGCCGTGCTGGCCTCGGGTTTCATTTACGGCATTACGCCAGGGCCGGGTGTGCTAGCGGTGTTCGGCATCGGTGCAGCCCACGGGCGGCGGGCCGGGGCGGGGTTTCTTTGCGGGCATCTGCTCGGCGATGTGGTCTGGTGCAGCACCGCGCTGATCGCGATTGTCGGCGCCCGCGAGATCGGCAGCACCGCGTTTGATGTGCTCGGTGTGCTCAGCGGTGTGTACCTGTTCTGGCTCGGCTGGCGCGCGGTGCGCGCCCAGCGTCGCAGCGGTGACGAGCCGCAGGGCGCGGCGCGCAATCCGTTCTGGCACGGCATTCTGTTTGGTTTGACCAATCCCAAGGCCTATCCGGTGGCGGTCGCAACGTTCACCGCGCTGCTGTCGAGCCGTGCCGAACTGCTCAACTGGTCGATGCTGCCGGCGCTGATTGCGCTGAGTTTCCTCGGTGGCTTGCTGGCCTACGCTATTCTCATCGGCGTGGTCGGCGCGCAGCGGGTACGCACGCTGTATCAGCGCCACGAACTGTTGATCACCCGGCTGTGCGGCGTGATGTTTATCGGTTTCGCCATCAACGCGCTGATGCATGCGCTGCCGGGGCTGATGCCGAACAAGGCTTGAAAGTGAGTGCAGGGAGGCGCAATCACGAGGTCAGGGAAGGTTGATCAGTGCTGCATTACCCGGACACCCACGCTGAACCATGGAAAGCCGAAATTCCGCGCCGCTGGCGAGTTTTATCGATCTGTTGCTGGACGCCGTTTGCGCGGTCGACAAGCAGGGGCGCTTTGTTTTCGTCAGTGCCGCCTGCGAGCGTGTTTTCGGCTATTCGCCTGAAGAGTTGATCGGCCGGCAAATGATTGAGCTGGTGCACCCGGCGGATCGTCAGCGCACTCTCGCGGCTGCCAGCGAGATCATGGGCGGCGAACCCAAGCTCAACTTCGAAAACCGTTACTTGCGCAAGGATGGCAGCGTCGTGCATATCCTCTGGTCAGCGCGCTGGTCGGAAGTCGATCAACTGCGCATCGCCGTGGCGCGCGATATCACCGAGCGCAAGCAGGCCGAATCGCGCCAAGCTGCGCTCTATGCGATATCCGAAGCGGCCCATGCGGCTGAGGATCTGCTGGCGCTGTTCAAGCGTATTCATCTGATCATCGGCGAATGGCTGCCGGCGATGAATTTTTCCGTGGCGCTGTACGACGAGCACTGCGCACAACTGAATTTCCCCTATCACGTCGACGATGACGAATTGCAGCCCGAGCAACCGGGCACCGTCACCGGGCGGCTGTGCACGGAAGTTATCCGTAGCGGCCAGCCGATTCTTCTGACCCCGGACAGCCCGGATTCCCCAGCCGATTTCGCCGAACTGGTGGCCGGGCAGCACGCGCCGTGCTGGCTCGGCGTGCCGTTGAGTTCGAAAAACGGCACCATCGGCGCCTTGATCGTCAAAAGCCTGCCCGGCGGCGAGCGCTACACCGAGCAAGACAAGGAACTGTTGCAATACGTCTGCGCCCAAGTCGCCACCGCCATCGAGCGCCAGCAACTGCACGCTCGCCTGCGACGCATGGCCCAATACGATCAACTGACGCAACTGCCCAACCGTGAATTGCTGCGTGATCGCCTGAAAGCCGCGTTGGCCGGCGCTCGCGAGCAATCCGGGCATATGGCCTTGTTATATGTCG
Source organism: Pseudomonas sp. P4_D7 (assembly GCF_056401755.1). Lineage (NCBI taxonomy): Bacteria > Pseudomonadati > Pseudomonadota > Gammaproteobacteria > Pseudomonadales > Pseudomonadaceae > Pseudomonas > Pseudomonas sp. P4_D7. The sequence continues at coordinate 87,284 of NZ_JBFUIR010000030.1, forward strand.
ACCTGGATCGCTTCAAACAGGTCAACGACACCTTCGGTCACGCGGTCGGCGACATGCTCCTGCAAACCGTGGCCAACCGCCTAAAAGGCTGCGTGCGGGAAACCGACACCGTGGCCAGAATTGGCGGCGATGAATTTGTCGTGCTGCTGCACAGCGTGCAGGTTTCGGAAGATGCTGACGGCGTGGCGGAAAAAATCCGACAGGTACTGGTACAACCAATGCGCCTCGATGGCCACAACCTGCACATCGAACCCAGCATCGGGGTCGCCCGCTATCCAGAGCACGGCAGGGAGGAACAGCAGTTGTTCCGCCATGCCGATCAGGCGATGTACGCCGCCAAACGCTTGAATCATCACGCGCTCAATGGCTGAAAAAGCGGCGCCGTTCGTCGCAGCGACTGCAATTTTTCTAAACCTTTGCCGGTCAGAAAATTCTCAATCTAGGCGGGCACCTGCTCGCCACGATCATTACCAAGAGGTAGAGAATCATGCCTAATTCAAGAAACTCGAACTCGGGAAACTTCGCCAACGATCGAACGAAGGCCTCTGAAGCAGGTCGCAAAGGTGGGAAAACCACCACAACGACTGTCGACAAAGAGCCAAAACCAGACATGGGCCGCAAGCCCGCTCAGAAATCGAAGTAGTCGGTGAAGGTAGTTTTGATTGAGAGGCGGGGGCGTAAGCTCCCGCTTGAATTTCGCTAGGAAGGAGGGCGCGACCATGAGCCGGATGGCCACCCGTGTACGCATTATGAGTTTTGCATCGCTGTTGGGTCTGTTTGCCAGCAGTGCTTTTGCCCAGTCGCCCGCCGATTTCATCAACGATGCCTCGGCCAAAGGCATGGCCGACATCGAGGCCAGTCGTCTGGCCCACAGCAAGGCCGAATCGAAAGAGGTCAAGGACTACACCATCGTCGTCATCAACGACCGCACAACGGCCAACCAGCATCTGGCGAAAATCGCCAAGAAGCTTGATCTGCCGGTCGCGCCTCGTGAAGAACTGGCCGACAAGGCCAAAGAACTGATGCCGCCAGTGACCGACGGCGCCTCCTTCGATCAGGCCTATGCCGCCAGTCAGGTCAAAGCCACCGAGGAGGCCATCGAGCAGATTCAGCAGGAAGCGCAGACCACCGACGTGCCGGAGATCAAAGCCTTCGCCGATGAGACACTGCCTAAACTGCAAAGCCATCTGGAGATGGCCCGCCAGTTACAGGCCAGTCGCTAACTGCAAAAGATCGCAGCCTTCGGTAGCTCCTACTCAATCCCTGTAGGAGCTGCCGAAGGCTGCGATCTTTTGCTTTCAATCCTCAACACTCATTTAAATCCTGCTTCGACTTACTCTTCTCGCCCAATCCCTCAAGATTGAATACCTCACTCTCGCCCAGCGAGCGGTAGTGTCTGCGCAACGCCTCCAACTGCTTCAAATCCAGCGCCTCCAGCCCGAGCATCGCGTTCTGCGCTTCTTTGGTCACCAACAGCAATTCATCGATTTTCAAATGAAGAATGTCGGTGTCGCGGTTCTGCGTGTTCTGAATCAGGAACACCATCAGGAAGGTGATGATGGTGGTTGAGGTGTTGATGATCAGTTGCCAGGTGTCGTTGTAATCAAAGATCGGCCCGCACAACCCCCACACTCCGATCAGGATCAATGCTCCCATAAAGGTCTTTGGACTGCCCGCCCACAAAGCGAGCTTCTGGGAAATCTTTGCGAATTTCATGGCCGTTTTCCTTATTGGGACGAGTCTTGAAATTCAGACATCTGCGGCTGGTGGAAAATTCTAATTACAAATCCGCCCACGTCACTGGACGTTGGTAGGGCAGGCAGACGCGCCAGATAGCGGTATCGTGACCAACCGCTGGAATGCCCCCGACAGGAGAACGCAATGAGTTGGTCCGCCAAGCAATACGTCGCTTTCGAAGATGAACGCACCCGCCCGGCCCGCGATCTGCTGGCGGCGATACCCGCGGCTGAAGCGCGAACAGTGGTCGATATCGGTTGCGGTCCCGGCAACTCCACGGAATTGCTGGTACAGCGTTTTCACGGGGCGAAGGTCAGCGGGCTGGACAGCTCGGCAGACATGATCGACGCGGCTCGCAAGCGCTTGCCGGATTTGCGCTTTGATGTCGCCGAGATTGATCAGTGGGCCGATGCCGGGCCGTTCGATGTGATCTTCGCCAACGCCGTGTTGCAGTGGGTGCCGGATCACGCGACGTTGCTGCCGGCGTTGGCCAGCAAGTTGTCCGCAGGTGGCAGCCTGGCGATCCAGATGCCGGACAATCTTAATGAACCATCCCATCGCTTGATGCGTGAAGTCGCCGCGAATGGTCCATGGGCGAGCAAGCTTTCAGGCGCTGCGGGGCAGCGTACCGACATGGCGAGTGCCAGCGATTATTTCTCGATGCTGCGGCCACACTGTGCGCGGGTCGATGTGTGGCGCACCACCTATCACCATCAGCTGTCTGGCGGGGCGGCGGGGGTGGTGGAGTGGTTCAAGGGCAGCGGGTTGATTCCGTTTTTGAGTCCGCTGACCGAGGCGGAAAAGGCGCAGTACCTGGAGCAGTATCTGGCGGAGGTTGAGAAGGCTTATCCGGCATTGGCGGATGGCTCGGTGTTGTTGCCATTTCCACGATTGTTTATCGTCGCGACGTGCTGAAATCAATTGAGTCTGTTGTTCGGCTTGAGATTTTTGGTGCGCTCTCGGACGGCCCCCTCACCCCAGCCCTCTCCCAAGGGAGAGGGAGCCGATTGGTGTTTTTTTCATAACCTGAGTTCGGCTGGATTTCGCACGTCGGCGTAGCTCGTACTGGCACTGCGGTCAGTCCCCTCTCCCTCTGGGAGAGGGTTAGGGTGAGGGCTTCTGCACCGCTACCAACATCATCATCGGCCGCTCCCGCTCTTCTGCCAGCGCCGGTTGCGCCGCCACTTCAGCATCGCTCGGCCCCCATTCATTGACATGTCGAATCGTGAACCCTGCGTCGATCAGCGAATTGAGCAATGTCCCGACCGTACGATGCTGCTTGATCACTCCCTCGGCCAACCAGTTCGTAACCCGCTCACCCTCCAACTGATAGCTGTCCAGCGGCCAACGCTTGTTACCTTCACTATCCACCAACCAGCCCGGATTACGCGGCGCCATGAAGATTGGATGCTCAATGGAAAACACAAAGTGCGAACCCGGTTTCAGCGCCGTGTACAGGCGCGCAAACAGCCCCGGCAAATCCTTGATGTAATGCAGCGCCAGCGAGCTGTAAGCCAGATCGAAACTGCAAGCGGGCAGGTCGAGCTGTTCCAGGTCGGCGCGCTCATAACGAATGTTCGCCGCCGTCGTGGTCTCCCGCGCCCGCTCCAGCATCTTCTCCGAGACATCAAGTCCCAAGACACTGGCGGCGCCATTCTCAAGCGCCCAGCGACTGAACCAGCCATAACCGCAGCCCAGATCCACCACGTTCAGGCCGTGCATGGAGGGCAACAGCGCCTTGAGCGCTGGCCACTCCGGCGCCGCGTCGAGGCCGCCGATGGAACGGTTCATCTGGCTGTAGCCTTGAAAGAATTCGGGATCGTCGTAAATGTTTTGCGTCATGGTGAATGGCTCTTTTGAGTTCGATCGTCAGCGGCAAATTGGCCGCGATTGGAGTCCCTCTAAAGTGATGGCGCGTATTCGTCGATGGCCGCGCAGGGGGAGGGTGGTGGGTGATGAGGAAATGCTAGTTGGTCGGGTGGGAGGTGGAAACCGGTGGAGTGTTATGGATCTGTAATGTCGGGGAGATCGCTATATTTTATCGCCGCGTAAACGTCTTCCGAGCGAAGTGTTTAAAGGCGTGCAGTGTTACGTCCTGAAGCCTACAAATCCTTGCGCCGTTGCCTACCGCTACGCCAGAATCCGCCGGCTTGTGCGCCTTTGGGGCAGTCGGTAACTTGGTTCGCGTCACTGATTTCCAGTGATCGGGTTTAGTAGCCCGGCATCCTCAATCTAAATAGCTGCATGAGTACCACTCAGTCAGGCGAATGCCTGCACCTGATGGTGGCTGTGCGCATGGCGCCCTCGGGTGCGCCGGATTTGGATTGGGGTCCGGTCTACTAACTTGCGCACAGCTGCCACCCATCCGTTTAGTAGCGAGATCGGTTGCGGCCTTACGAAAAGGTCTCAATCCAATGTTCAAAGTTACGCCCAATCCGCCGGAAACCGATCCGGCATCCCCCTACGAATCACCCAACTCAAAGAAATTCCACGAAGCCGCCGAACGCGCCCTCGACCACTATCTAAGCCCCACGGCCAGAATCATGGGTTCCACTCACGAACCCGAACCGATGTACCTCGCCAACCCTGCCTACGACACCGAGTCTCTGCTGGCCAACGCCAGCGAAACCCTCGGCTCGGCCACCACCATGCTCAACAACTTCGCCGCGCTGCTCGACACCTCACACCGCAAGACTGCACTCGGCATCGCGCAGGTCGTCATGTTGGGGGAATTGGCGGTGAATCAGGCACTGGATAAGGTTGTGCCGGCGGGTTAACTCGATCGCCTTAAGAAGCCAAAGAAACCGGCCAATGAGTGCCGGTTTCTCAAGACTGCTACTTGGCAGCACGAACTCAGGCAAGTAGCCCGATGTTGTGGTCGATGCGTTGTTGAATGGTGTGCAAGGTTTCCTGGGTGATCACGCCTGGATACAAACTTTCAGCCATGGCTGAGAATCGGCTAGCTACCTCGCAAAATCGGTCAATGATGTCGGCGGCCGTAGCGGCGTTTACTTCAGCCTCCACTGCAAGGTTGAGCAGGTGTTCTCTTCCAATTTCCAAGGCTTCACCCATCACGTCCATCTGGTGATAGCCTCCCGGCCCCTCGCAGAAAGTGACGTCATAGGCCGGCGCTAATTTCCAGTCTCCGCCAGGCGACATGATGTAAGCAAAGTTCTTCGGATGGTCGTCTCGGTTATTGAATGCGACATTGAAGACGACCCGCTCAAACGCTACGGCTTTCTCTCGTACGTCATTGCTGCACTTATGAGTCGCACGCAAGAAGTTGACGTAGTCCAGCGCCCCTGGGGATCTGAAGTCCGCACCGGTAAAGGCTGCAAGACTCTGCATGGGCACCCGCAAGTCGTTTTGTCGGTCAAAGCGTTTGGTGGCAAAAGCGGCCATTCCTTCAGACAGGCTGAAATAACGAGTGTCAGGGGTTTGGATACCGCACAAGCGTAAACATTCGGCATAGACCATTTCGATGGCGCACACCTCGGGATGTTCTTGCTGAGCCGGAAACTTCACCAACCAGGCTTCGAAACCGGGAGTGGCAGCCGTAGTAAAGGCGTCAGTGTGCGGATCGCGATACACCAGCGCTTTGGGTCGGGCGCCCTGTGGAGAGCCTCCGACCAGTAGCAGCTTCTGGAGAAGCTCTCCACCTTTACCTTTGAGTACCTCCTGCACTTCGGATGCGAGCAAGTCGATGGGAACATGCATTTGCGTTTCCAGCGCCTCGGGTGCAACAGGTTCAAACGACATGGCCCCCATGGCATTGTTGCCAATGTAGGCTAGCCGCTCCAAGGGGCCTATGCGCGCGGGGTTGAGGCCTCGACGTTTGAACAATCGGTCCATCAGCAACATGCCCCAGCCATCTGGCAGCGAGTCATAAACCGGCCCAGGCAGTCCCAGCTGATGTGACGGGAAATCCCGGTTTAACCTGGCTCCCTGTAATGGAAGCCTCAAGGAGGAGAGTTCCAGCCCTCTGTTTTTTGCCTCATCGCTGTACTCAAACATGACCTGCGGGCGACCGGTCAGGGCTTTCGTCGAAGCAAGTGTGCCCCACCGCCAACGTTCCCCCCAGCCCTCGTAGTAGACGTCAACTTGTTCAAGCATTGTCGGCTTTCCTTTTGATGCGATGACGCTTGGCCGTTTTTTCGTAGCGAATGATATCGTCCAGAGTTTCGAGCCTTGGCAGAAACAACCCTTCGAGTTCCTTTTCGCGCCCGAGAACCATCGCCACTCGCACCATGTTGTCGAAACTCACATTACGACCGGCTTCAAGGTTTGACACCGTATTCGTCGCAATGCCCGCGCGAGCGGCCACGTCTGCCTGTGTCATCTCCAAAGCCAATCGTTCTGTGCGCAGGCGGTGGCAAATCCGTTTGACGATCTCGCTCGCGGTAGTGAGGCTTAAATCCAGCATGTCGTGTGTACCGTCGGCGTTCAGTTTTGATTGTCAGTACACAATATACTGTGGATTAAGCCTGAAAATATAATTTAACTCACAAGAAAATGTAATTAGGTTTAATGGTTAGGATAGGCCAGCACGGGTTGACGCGCCAAGGTTCAACCCTGCTGCAAAACTTTCAGAGCCGCCGACGCCAGAAAGCCCGAGCGGCTTTTCTCTTCCGGGTGATGCAACACATACTCATCAATGCGGTTGAGCAAGTGCCCCGGCAAAGTGATGTTGAGTTTCTGGGCTTTACCCAAGTACTTCACGACATCTATATCGACCACGGCCCATGCACATCCTGCGTACTTCGGATTAGCGACGTTCACGCCAAGTTTGCTCGCAGCCGGGATCGGCGCACCGTCCTCAGCCAAAATTTCGAAATGCCCCTCGATGGCTTCGCGAGCCATGGCGACGGCATCATCCAGATCATCGCCAGCCGAAAAGCAGCCCGGAATGTCCGGCACCTCCACGCCCCAGGCGTGTTCCTCATCACCTATTGAAATCGCAATCGGGTAGAGCATATTCGTTTCCTCCTTCGTGCCGATGACCTGAACAAGTCAGAGCAGCGCTTGTTGCAAAATACTGATGGCCGTTTTCTTCAACAGATTTTTCTTCGGATGCGGCACAGTGACCTGTCCAGGCTTGACTGGTTGTTTGAAGTGATGGTGGCTGCCTCTGACCCGCACTAAAGACCAACCGTCTGCGACGAGCTGGCCTATACCTACTTGGCTTTTGTGATCAACACTATAACCACCAAGTGGTCATTGTCCGTCATTCGGTTCAGAGGTTTGAATCCCCAAGGATTCAGAGTGTGTTGCAGGTTTTTGCATTGTTTCGAAATGCAGCATCGGATTTTTTCAGGCACAAAAAAACCGGCCATCAAGGCCGGTTTTTTCTGTTCCTGCATCTCCCGTCAAAAAACACAACGTGAGACCAATATTTGAGTGGAGCGGGTAGAGGGAATCGAACCCTCGTCGGAAGCTTGGGAAGCTACTGTTCTACCATTAAACTATACCCGCTCAGAGCGGCTGACTTTGTACCAGACTCGGCCACGGATTTGAAGTTTTTCTTTTACTCATGAACGCTTTGAATCACTGAAATCGGTCAATCGCGGGCGAGCACTGCGGTGCGTAAAGCAAAATCCCAGCCCCACAGCCTCGCTCGCGACGACACCCTTTCAAATAGCCAATGCATGTTGATCCTGAACAAACGAGTAACGCGTTCGGCTGGTCTGCTGTGCCGGTTTCAGAAAGCCAAGCAAGGCGTTCTGGCTATCGCGGCAGGCCGCCTTGTGTTCCATGTCGAGAAAATGCCCGGTGGCCTGCAGCGTGGTGAACGTGCTCTGCGCCACGTGGTTGCCAAACAGGCGTGCATCTTCGGCAGCGGTGTACTCGTCCCATTCGCCGTTTAGAAACAGCACTGGCACGTTGATCTTTTTCGCTGCATTCAGATAGCACTGCCGATCGCTGTGCAGCACGTCGCTGATGTGGAAGTGCATCTGCCCGTATTCGTGCTCGGCGAGGCTGCTGACGTGGCGATAGTTGAAGCGTTTGAACAACGACGGCAGGTGTTTGCCGATGGTGTTGTTGACCAGATGGCCGACGCGGTCGCCGTCGCGCTGGCCGAGGTAGTCGACACCGCGTTCGAGGTAATCGAGCATGTGCGCGTTGATCACTGGCGAGAACGAGCTGATCACCGCCCGTTCGATGCGCCGTGGCTGGTGGGCGAGGGCGACCAGGGTCGCGGCGCCGCCCCAGGAGAACGACAGCACGTGTTCGGCGGCGAAGTGGTCGATCAGCTCGAGCAGAATCTGCCCTTCGACGTCCTTCGTCAGATGTTTCTCGTGGCGATTGTGGGCTTTTGACCTGCCCGCGTAGGGCTGGTCGTAGCAGACCACGTTGAATTGCGGGTGCAGGTTTTTCACAGTCTGTGCAAACGACGCAGTCGTGGCCATCGAGCCGTTGACCAGGATGATGGTCTTTTCTGCGGCGTCTGCGCGATAGAACTCCGTGTAAACCCGATACTGACCCTGTATATCCAGCACAGCGATTTCTGGCCTCATGTCATAAGACTCCTGGCAAGCAAGCGGGTATGCGCGCAAATAGAGATTGCACGAGCTTTGTGACAGGTAGGCATACGCCTGGAATTTGCTTGGCCCATGTCGATCCATGACTGCGGTCGACGGGTATTGTTATTGGCGGGCAGTCTGCCGGCTGAGGCGGAGCCTTGAAGGCTCTCTACCGGCAAAAAGTTTCTTGGATGTCTGTTGTGACTCATCGGTCACAATCTGGCCGACGTCCTGATTCAAGCAGGGGAGTAGGGATCGCGCAAGTGCCGTTGGTAAATTGTTCGACAACTTCTGCTGAGCGGTCGCGGGCTTAGAACAAATGGATCTCTTCGGTGCGCAAAGCGCGGTACTCGCCCGGTTTTAGCGCGTTATCGAGGTGCAGAAGCCCCATGGATTCGCGGTGCAGGCGCAGGACTTTGTTGTTGAAGAAACCAAACATGYGCTTCACCTGATGGTAGCGGCCCTCGACGATGCTCAGCCGCGCCGAGCGTGGGCCGAGCAGCTCCAGGTGCGCCGGCTGCGTGGTCAGGTCTTCGAAGGCGAAGTAGATCCCCTCGGCAAAAGTGCTCGCATATTGCGCGCCAATCTCTTGCTCGGTCTCGACGTAGTAGACCTTCGGCAGTTTGGTCTGCGGCTGGGTCAGGCGGCGCGACCACGCGCCGTCGTTGGTGATCAGCATCAGGCCGGTGGTATTGAAGTCCAGGCGTCCGGCGATGTGCAGGTCATCCTTGTCCGGTTCATCGATGAGGTCGAGCACCGTCGGATGTTGCGGATCGCGGGTGGCGCTGACGCAGCCCGGCGGCTTGTGCAGCATGAAGTAGCGCGCCGCTTTGCCGACTTGTAGCACTTCGTCATCGACTTCGACACGGCTGAATTCCAGCACTTCGCTGTGCGGATCGCTGACGACTTTTCCGTCAATTCGCACGCGCTTTTCCACCAGCAACAGACGAACCTGCTGACGGTTGTAGCGGGGCAGGTTGCTGAGGAAACGGTCGACGCGCATGTTCAGGTTTCAGTGAGTGGCGGGGCGCGCATCTTACGGGATCGGCCGCCTGGCCGCTTGCAGTTGCGCCTCGACTTGCGCGCAACGCGGGCACAGGCAGGATTGGTTGCGCAACTCTGGCGGCAGCGCTTCAAGCACGGCCGGATCGATGCTCACGCCATAGCACCAGCATTCGCGGTCGGCGGTGCGCGGGTCGGCCAGACTGCAGTCGTTGCGGGCGCCGCAGGCCGGGCAATGGTCGGGTTTAACGTCGGAATCAGGCATAAGTCGAGTGAGGCATTTCCACGCAGGTGCGGTTGCGGCCGGTTTGTTTGGCTCGGTACATCGCATGATCGGCCCGCGACAGCAGGCTGTGCAAGGTGTCATCGCGTTGCAGGGTGGTGGCGCCGATGCTCACCGTCAGATTGAGGCTGTGGCCGTCGTATGCATATTCGTGTTGTTCGACGTGTTGGCGGATCTTTTCGGCAATTTTCTGACCGGTATCGCCGTCGGTGTCCTTCAGTAAAACGATAAATTCCTCACCACCCCAGCGGCAGACAATGTCGGCATGGCGCAGGCAACTTTGCAGATCGCGGGCGAAACCGATCAACACCTGATCGCCGGCCATGTGCCCGTAAGTGTCGTTCAACACCTTGAAATGGTCGAGGTCGAGCAGCAGCGCGGTCAGTGGTTTGGTTTCGCGTTGTGCTTCGTGCAGGGCCTGTGCGGCGAGAATGTCGAAGCCTCGGCGGTTGGGCAGTTCGGTGAGACTGTCGAGAATGGCCTGCGCCTGGATTTTGCTTTGGTAGCGCTTGATCACGCGGTTGAGCAGCGCCAGCACAATCAGCGTCACCAGCAGGCAGATCAGTAGATTCAGATACAGCGACTGGCGGATCTCACTCAGCGCGCCGTCTTCGCGTTTATCGACAAACAGATACCAGTTCAGCTCCGGAATAAACCGCACGTTGAGAAAATGCCCCTGACCGTGGGCGGAATATTCGTAGCTGCCGCTGTGCGGCTTCGGCAACTGGCTGACCAGACTCTTCATGCTCTCGAGTTCGCCGAGACTCTTGCCGATGTGCGCACCTTCCGGACCGCCCTCGGCGCCGGTCAATACCAGTCGACCGAAGGTGTCGACGAAATACACGCTGCGTTGATAGCGCTGTTGATACTTGTCGATCAGCTTGATCACCGCGTCCACGGTCAGACCGACGCCTGCCGCACCGATGAAGCGGTTGTGGTAGTCGTAAACCTTGTAGTTGATGAAGAAGGTCAGGTTGTCCTTGTTGGCCAGATCCGGATCGACGTTGATTTCGTAAGGATCCTTCATGTCACGCACGCGGAAGTACCAGGCGTCGCGCGGTTCGTCGACCTTGACCTGCTTGAGCACGCCTTTGGCGTGGTAATAGGTGTGGCTGGCGTTGGAGACGAAGAACGCGGTGTAGGCGCCGTAGTGGGTCATGACCTCGTCGAGGTAGCGGGTCATCTGCTCGGGGTTTTGTTCGCCGTTGACCACCCAGTCGCGCATGAAGGTGTCGCGGGACATCATCGAGGAAATCAGGATCGGCCGGACCAGGTCTTTCTGGATTTCCGAGTACACCGTATCGGACGTCAGCGGCAGTTCAGTGTTGACGATGTTGTCGCGGATCGACTCGCGGGAGGCGTAGTAGCTGAGCAACGACGTGGCGAGGAAACCGGCGCCGAGCAGGGCGATCAGCGTCAGGACCAGTGAGCGTTGCGAGTACAGGGGAGAACGAAGCGGCATGGCGGTTCCGTTGGCAGTGGCCCGATGGCATGCATTCTAGTGGGATGGCCGGGAAAAGCCTGCGGGATTTATGCCTGAAATGGCGGGGGATATGACGTAGAGGGTGTGTCAGGAGGATAGCTCCCTCACCCCAGCCCTCTCCCGGAGGGAGAGGGAGCTAGATTGTGGTGATTTCAAAAAGTGTGTTCGGCTCGGTATCACCGAATGGCAACCACCTGACAAACACCCCGGTCAGTCCCCTCTCCGTCCGGGAGAGGGCTAGGCTGAGGGCTGGTTTCTGGATCAGTTCCAAGTTTCAAGATGCGCCCGCCAACCCACTCCCGGAGGGAGAGGGAGCTAGATTGTGGTGATTTCAAAAAGTGTGTTCGGCTCGGTATCACCGAATGGCAACCACCTGACAAACACCTCGGTCAGTCCCCTCTCCCTCCGGGAGAGGGCTAGGCTGAGGGCTGGTTTCTGGATCAGTTCCAAGTTTCAAGATGCGCCCGCCATCCCACTCCCGGAAGGAGAGGGAGCTAGATTGTGGTGATTTCAAAAAATGTGTTCGGCTCGGTATCACCGAATGGCAACCACCTGACAAACACCTCGGTCAGTCCCCTCTCCCTCCGGGAGAGGGCTAGGGTGAGGGTTGGTTTCTGGATCAGTTCCGAGTCTCAAGATACGCCCGCCATCCCCCCAAATGGCTGATGTCCAGCGCACCCTCCAGACCATACGGCTCGCAGATAAACCCGCTCTCCCAACGTCCGTCCGCCAGTTGCACTTTGCCCAGTCCCAGCGGCGCCGGAATCCCGGTCAGGAACGAGCCCAATTCACTGCTCGGCAATTCCCACACTTCCACCGCAATCGCCACGCCGCCATCCTTGACTCGCACCATCCCCGGCCGCAATGGCGGGCCGCCGGCCAACGCATACAGTTGATAGTCCGGCGAACTCAACGTCGTTTCCAGCAAGCGCCCACCCCGCTGGGTCAGTTGCCAGTTCAACGCCAACCCTTGCAGATGCGCGCCACACACCACAATGCGTGCGCGATCATGACGTGCAACGTTCGCCGGTGTCGGCAGGTCGGAATCCAGCTGACGCTGCAGCGCATCGGCCACGCTCAGCAGGTATTGATCGGTGAACGCCCGGCCAAACAGCGTCACGCCCCACGGCAAACCGTTGGCCATGAACGCGCTCGGCACGGCGACGGCGGCGTAGTCGAGCAGGTTCATGAAGTTGGTGTAGTAACCCAGTTCGGAGTTGCGCAGCACCGGTTCGGCGTGCAGTTCGGCCAGCGTCACCGCACGGCCGATGGTCGGGCTCAGCACGCAGTCGAGGCCTTCGAGGGCCTGATCGCACAGGGCTTTCAGGGCTTGTAGCCGATACTGCGCACGGAAGGTCTGCACGCCGCTCACCGCCGGGGCTTTCGCCAGCACGGCTCGAATCACCGGTAACACCGCTTCGGGATTCTGCTCCATCAACTCACCCGCCACGCTATAGCGCTCGGCAACCCACGGCCCTTCGTAAAGCAGGCGCGCAGCTTCAAGGAAGGGCGACAGGTCCAGTTCGACCGCTTCGCCACCCAAGGCTTTGAGCCGGTCGATGGCATCGCCGAACAACAACGGGCCTTCGACGCAGCCGAAAAACTCAAGGTCCTGCGCGCGCGGCACACCGAAACGAAACGCCCGTGGCGCACCAAACGCCGAGCCGTCATTCCACGATGGATTGCGGCGGCTGTATTCGTCGCGCGGATCTAGTTTGGCGGTCAGCGCCAGCAACTGACTGGCCTCACGCGCTGTGGCGGTGAACGTGGTCACGCAATCCAGCGTGCGGCAAGCCGGCAGCACGCCGGCCGTGGAGATCAGCCCTTTGCTCGCCTTCAACCCGACCAGATTGTTCAGCGCCGCCGGCACCCGACCGGAGCCTGCGGTGTCGGTGCCCAAGGCAAAACTCGCCACGCCCAATGCCACCGCCAGCGACGAACCGGCGCTGGAACCGCCGGACGGATATTCCGTCAGCACACTGTTCGGGCATGCGCCATAAGGCGAGCGGCTGCCATTGAGGCCCGTGGCAAATTGATCGAGATTGGTCTTGCCCAGTGGAATCGCGCCCAAGGCGATCAACTGCTCGACGATGGTCGCCGAGCGTTCCGGCACATAAGCAAAGTCCGGACACGCGGCGGTGGTCGCAATCCCCGCCAGATCAATGTTGTCTTTGATCGCAAACGGCACGCCGTACAGCGGCAGGTTGTCGAGGTCACGACCGTCGAGGGCGGCGAGATACGGCTCCAGTTCGGCGGCGCTGAGCAGATGAATGAACAGGTGATAATCCGGGTTCAGCGCGGCGGCTTTCTCGCGCAATTTCAGCAGCAGTTGACGCGGTGTGGTGTCGCCATTGCGATAGGCCTGGCGCAGAACATCGAGTTGCAGATTCATCAGTTGATCCTTATCCAATTGGCTTCAGTCGAGTGCCAGCACCACGACGCGTTGTCCGGCGCGCACCGCCGAACCGGGTTGCACGCGAATCTCGCGCACCACCCCGGCCAGCGGCGCGAGTACCGGGATCTCCATCTTCATCGACTCGAGAATCACCAGCACATCGCCCGCCGCGACACGGCTGCCGGCCTCGACCTGCACCTGCCAGAGATTGCCGGCAATGTGGCTGTCGACGCTGTGTTCACCGTCGGCCAGTGGCGCATCCTCGGTCGATTCCGGCACGGCTTCTTCGCTGTCGAAATGCGCCTGACCGCTGGCGATCCAGCGTTCGCGTTCGGCGTTGAAGGCACCCTGTTGCTGGGCACGAAAGGCACTGATGCCTTCGGCTTCGCGATTGAGAAAAGCCTGATAATCGGCAAGGTTGAGCTGGCTGTGTTCGATGTTGGGATCGAAGCGCCCCAGCGGAAAATCACGGCGGATGCGCAGCAGTTCTTCGGCGCTGACCGGGTAGAAACGAATCTGATCGAAGAAGCGCAGCAGCCACGGTTTGCCATCGAACGCGGCGACTTCGCGGTAGCGATTCCACATCTGCAGAGTGCGCCCGACAAACTGATAACCGCCGGGGCCTTCCATGCCGTACACACACATGTAGGCGCCGCCGATGCCCACCGAGTTTTCAGCGGTCCAGGTGCGTGCCGGGTTGTATTTGGTCGTCACCAAACGATGACGCGGATCCAGCGGCGTGGCGACTGGCGCTCCGAGGTAAACATCGCCAAGACCCATTACCAGATAGCTGGCATCGAACACCGTGCGCTGTACTTCGTCGAGATTCGGCAGGTCGTTGATGCGCCGGATGAACTCCAGATTGCTCGGGCACCACGGCGCGTCCTTACGCACGGTGGTCATGTATTTCTCGATGGCCAACTGGCAAGCCGGGTCGTCCCAAGACAGCGGCAAATGCACGATGCGCGACGGCACTTGCAGGTCGTTGGCGGCGCACACCGCGTCCCACTCGCCAGCGATGATGCCGAGCAGATCGGCCAGCGGCAGTTGCTCGGGCTGGTAGTGGATTTGCAGCGAGCGAATGCCGGGGGTGAGGTCGATCACGCCGTGCAGGGTTTTGAGTTCCAGCGCTTGCATGAGGGCGTGGGCGCGGAAGCGCAGAACCAGATTGAGTTCCGGCTCGCCGATTTCCAGCAACAGATGAGTATCCCCGGAGACCCGTGCAACAAGCCGCCGATCCCCCTGACCCAAATCCAGCACCACAGGCGACATCAAACCCTGTGGGAGCGAGCTTGCTCGCGAATGCGGTGTGTCAGACACATCAATGTTGACTGACACGGCCTTTTCGCGAGCAAGCTCGCTCCCACAGGGGAGATCCCATTTCAAGGCGAGATCGCGGGCGGTCTTGAGGTCGACAGGAATGAACTGGATTTTATCGCCCGCCTTGAGCTGCCCAAGCTGCCAAAGATCCGCTTCGATCACCGTCACCGGGCAGACAAAACCGCCAAGGCTCGGGCCATCCGGGCCGAGGATCACCGGCATATCCCCGGTGAAATCCACCGCGCCAATGGCATACGGATTGTCGTGAATGTTCGACGGATGCAACCCCGCCTCGCCACCGTCGGCCCGCACCCATTCCGGCTTCGGCCCGATCAGCCGGACACCGGTGCGGCTGGAGTTGAAATGCACTTCCCACTGAGTTTGAAAAAAAGTGCTGATGTAGTTTTCAGTGAAGTATTCCGGTGCCGCGTGCGGGCCGTAAATCACCCGAATCTGCCGCACCGCCGGCAACGCGGTGATGTGCTGCTCGGCCAGTTGCTGACCCGCACTGCGGTCCTTCAGCGCAGCGATATGCAACACATCCCCGGCACGCAACGCCCGACCACCGTGCCCACCAAACTGACCCAGAGTGAAAGTACTTTTGCTGCCCAGGTAATCCGGCACCTGCAAGCCACCGCGCAGACACAGATAACTGCGTGCCCCGGCGCCGCTGATGCTGCCCAGATGCAACGTCGCACCAGCGGGGATCAGCAACGTGGTGTTCATCGGCACGCTTTTCCCCTCAAGCGTCAGGCCAATCGGCGCTCCCGTCACCGCGACCACCGCCGCACAATTGAAGCGCAGCAAAGGTCCGCTCATGGTGATTTCCAGCGCCGCCGCGCCTTCAGCATTGCCGAGCAAGCGATTACCCAGACGCAATGCACGGCTGTCCATCGGCCCCGACGGCGGCACACCGACCGCCCAGTAGCCGAGGCGACCGGGATAGTCCTGCACACTGGTTTGCGTGCCGGCGCTGAGCACTTCGAAAGTGTTGGCGCGATAGATCAGACCTTCCAGACAACGGGTCCACGGCTCACCGCTGGCGAACGGCGTGTCGAGCAAAATCTGCCGCAGGTAATCGCGGTTGGTTTCCACACCGTACAACAGACTTTCGCCCAGCGCTTTATGCAGCTCGGCGCGCGCCTGTTCGCGAGTCGGCGCCCAAGTGATGACCTTGGCGATCATCGGATCGAAGTACGGCGGGATCTCGCAACCGGCCTCGACCCAGGTATCGATGCGCAGTTGAATGCCGTTGGCCGGCGGAAACTCCACCGCCGTCAGCAGGCCCGGGCTCGGCTGGAAATCGCGCCCCGGATCTTCCGCATACAACCGCGCCTGAATCGCATGGCCCTCGGGTTGCAAACCACATATGAGTTCGCTCAGCGGCGGCAGCTCACCCGCCGCCAGCTCAACCATCCAGCGCACCAGATCGACGCCCCAGACTTGTTCAGTGACGCCGTGCTCGACCTGCAAACGCGTGTTCACTTCGAGAAAGTAAAAACGCTGCGCCTCGCTGTCGAAGACGAATTCCACGGTTCCGGCGCTGCGGTAGTTCACCGCTTTCGCCAGCTTGATCGCCGCTGCGCACAGCTCTTCGGCCATTCCGTCCGGCAGGTTCGGCGCCGGGGTTTCTTCGAGGACTTTCTGATTGCGCCGCTGCACCGAGCAGTCGCGCACTCCGAGGGCGATGACTTCACCGCGACCGTCACCGAACACCTGCACTTCCAGATGCCGGGCGCGCTGAATGTACTTCTCGATGAACACGCCAGCGTCGCTAAAGTTGTTCTGGCCGAGACGTTTTACCGCTTCGAAGGATTCGCTCAATTCGCTGGCGCTGCGGCACACGCGCATGCCGATGCCGCCACCGCCGGCGGTGCTTTTCAGCATCACCGGGTAGCCGACCTGTTCGCCGGCAATCAGCGCGGCGTCGAGGCTGTCGAGCAGTTCGGTGCCTTCGAGCATGGGCACGCCGTGCTGTTTGGCCAGCGCACGGGCGGTGTGCTTGAGGCCGAATACGCGCAGTTGTTCCGGCGTCGGGCCGATGAAAGCGATGTCGTGCGCTGCGCAGGCTTCGGCGAACGCGGCGTTCTCCGAGAGAAACCCGTAACCGGGATGGATCGCCGTGGCGCCGCTTTGCTTGGCGATGGCGAGAATTTTGTCGACCGCCAGATACGTGCCGGCAGCGGCGCCTTCACCGAGGCTGTGCGCTTCATCGGCGTGCAGAATGTGCAGGCTGGCGGCGTCGGCTTCGGAATACACGGCCACGCCTTTGACCTGCAGTGAAGCGAGGGTGCGCAGGATGCGGCAGGCGATGGCGCCACGGTTGGCGATGAGGACTTTTTCGAACATGGCATAACCCCTGAAGGGGAAGCGGGCCGTCCCGCCGTTTTTCGACAGACATCCGGGCCGTCCCGGATGAAAAAACACTTCAGATCACCACCGATCCCTTGTAGGAGTGAGCCTGCTCGCGATGCGGGCAGTTGGAAATCAGCACGATCACGTCCATCTCCGCGCGTAAATCGACGTACTTGCCCGGCGCCGAAATCCCGTCCTCGAAGGTCAGCCCGCCATCCGCCGTCACCGGCACATTCATGAAGAAATTGATGTTCGGCCCGATGTCGCTTTTGCCCAGTCGCCCGTCGTGGGCGCAGGCGCGCAGGTAGTTGTCGCGGCAGCTGTGCATGTAGCGTTTTTCCAGGGCGTAGCGCACGGTGTTGCTCTCTTGTGCACAGGCACCGCCGAGGGTGTCGTGGCGTCCGCAAGTGTCGGCGACGATGGTCAGCATCGCGTGGCCGAGGTTGGAATACAGCACGCTGCCGGTGCTCAGATAGACGCTGTTCTGCCGACGCAAGGTGCGCTGCACGTCGTAGCGTTCCTTGGGATTGGCAAGGCTGTAGAACAACGTATCGATGGCCTGATTACCTTCCAGATCAAGGATGCGCAAGGTCTGGCCGGCCTTGACCTCCATCAGCCAGGGTTCACCGGCCGGGATCGTGGCGCGGTACACCGCTGTGTCGGGTTGGTTTTGCGAAGTGGCGATAGCAACTGACATGGCAGCGATCCTCAGGCGAACAAACGGTCGGTGTTGATAAAGCCGCGCTCATTTTCCGGGCGCGAGGTGCGGCAGTGTTCGGCGACGCTGGCGTCAGCGTTCATCCAGCTCAGCTTCAGTGGTTTCGGTGCGTATTCCGGCGCCGGATCCATCGGGTGCTGCAGCGCAGTGAGCACCACCAGCGTGTCCATCGGCGCGTACAGTTCGATGTAATCGCCGGCCTTGGAATTGCCTTCGACGAAGTGGAAACGCCCGGCCTCGTCGACGTTGACGCGACTGAACAGATTGAGCGTCATCAACAGGTCGGAGAGGCCCAGGCCCCACTTGCCGAGTTCCACCAGCAGGTTGTCGGTACCGTTGCGGAAGAAGCCGTTGCGCAGTTCCTGATAGCGGCCCTGACCGTACTTCTGCGCGACTTCTTCGGCGCAGAGCACGCCGCCGAGGCTGTCGCTCCAGCCGCAGGTGTCGGCGGTGATCGCGGCGAGGACGCGGCCCATGTCCGAGTACAGGCAATGGCCGCTGGTGAGCTTGGCGGTGTGTTGACATTTGAGGCTGTCGGGCAGGTTCAGCCGTTCGGTTTTTTCATTGGCGTTGAGCAGGGTCAGGCTGACGTTGGCGCCGCCGCGCAGGTCGGTCAGGCGCAGCAATTGACCGCGCTTCAACACGAAAGAGCGATGGCCGCCGCCGGGAAGCATTTCTTCGGCGAAAGGTGGGAACAGTTGGGTCGAATCAGTCATCGGCTTATTCATCGGAGCAGTCCTCTCAAGCGGTGCGAAGGGCACCTGCCAGTGGCAACGGCAGGGCGTCGACGGCGGCGCGTTGGGCGCGGCGGTCGCTGTTCAAAGGGATGTCGTAGGTGATGCGCGCGCCATAGGCGCCGGGGGCGTGCGGGTCGAGGCGAACCTTGTCGAACACCAGCAGACGCGTGCCGAGGCTGAAGCCTTCGGACAGGTCATGGGTGACCATGAACACCGTCAGTTTGGTTTCGCGCCACAGCTCCAGCAGCAAGGCGTGCATGTCTTTGCGGATGCCCGGATCGAGCGCGCCGAACGGTTCGTCGAGCAGCAGCACGCGCGGTTTCATGATCAGTGCCTGGGCAATCGCCAGCCGTTGCTGCATACCGCCGGACAGCTGCGCCGGGTACTTGTCCAGCGCATGGCCGAGGCCAACTTTATTCAGCAATGCTGCCGCTTGTTCGCGAGCTTCACGTTTGGCGCTGCCGAACAGCCGACCGAGCAATGGCGCACGCGGCAGTTCGAGGCCGAGGGCGACGTTGTCGAGCACGCTCAAATGCGGGAATACCGAGTAGCGCTGGAACACCACGCCACGGCTGGCATCCGGCTCGCTGGCGAGCGTTTGGCCGTCGAGCAGGATCTCGCCGCGACTCGCCGTTTCCTGGCCGAGCAGCAGACGCAGGAAGGTCGATTTGCCGCAACCGGACGCGCCGACCAAGGTGCAGAATTCACCTTCGTTGACGCTCAGGTTCAAGCCTTCCAGCACCACCTGATCGGCGTATTGCTGCCAGACGTTTTTCACGGTGATGAAGCTCATTTGGCCGCCCCCTCATACCAAGGGAATGCGCGACGGGTCAGGTATTTCAGGCCCCAATCCATCAGCCAGGCGAGGAGGGTGATCCACACCACATACGGCAGGATCACGTCCATCGCCAGATAACGCCGGACCAGAAAAATCCGGTAGCCGAGGCCGTCGGTGGAGGCGATCGCTTCGGCGGCAATCAGGAACAACCACGCCGAACCGAGCATCAGCCGCAACGAGATCAACAAACGCGGTAACAGCTGCGGCAGCACTACGCGCAGCATCAACGTCCAGGTCGAGGCGCCGAGGGTCTGCGCCTTGATCAGCAGTTCGACGGGGATTTCCCGCGCACGCTGTTCAAGGTCGCGAGCGAGCGCCGGCGTGATGCCGATCACGATCAGCATGACCTTCGACAACTCGCCCAGACCGAACACGATGAACAGAATGGGCAGGATCGCCAGCGGTGGCACCATCGACAGCACTGTCAGCAGCGGCGACAACGGCGCACCGAACAGCGGCAACGTGCCGGCAGCGATGCCCAGGCACAGCCCGGCCAGCGCGGCGATGCCAAGGCCGATAGCCAGACGCCGCAGGCTGGAAGCCGTGTCCTGCCATAACAGGTAGTCACCGGTGCGACTGTCGGCATTGAAGGCCAGGCGTTTGACCGCGTCGGTCATCTGTACGGCGCTCGGCAGCAGTTTGTCGTTGGGGTTGTCCGCCAGGCGCTCGGCCGAGCCCATGAAATAGGCGAACAGCAGCAGAGCGAACGGCAGGATCACCAGCAACAGGCGACTCGGGCGATCCGGGTGGCGATTGATCAGGCGCATGGCCAAATCCTCCGTGGCTTACAGCTTGGCGTCGGCGGCCATCTGCACGTAGGTCGGATCGAAACGCAGCTTGAGGTTGCCGGTATCGCCACTGGTCACGCCGTTGGCGAAGGCCATGCCGACCGCGCTGGTGTCTTTCGCGCCTTCGCCGAGCAAGCCGTGCTGGAACGAGAACTCGGCGACCTTGCGCATGGTTTCCGGCAGCTGTTTGCTGGTGGCGAAACTCAGCGCTTCGCTCGGGGTGGCGAACAATTTGGTGGTGTCGAGTTGTGCCTGGAATCCGCCCAGATCCGTGCCCGAGGCCTTTGCCATGTGTTCCAGCGCAGCTTTGCTCGCGGCGTTCTTGGCGTTCATCAGCTCGACCACTTCGAACCACGCGCCGGTCAGCGCTTTGCCCAGCGCCGGGTTGTCTTTGAGGGTGGCGCTGTTGACCACCATCATGTCCATGATCTCGCCGGGAATCTGACTGGAATTGAACACTTCGGTCACGCCCGGCTTGGCCTTGATGTCCGAGAGCATCGGGTTCCAGGTAGTGACGGCGTTGACCTGTTCGGTGTTGAAAGCGGCGGAGATATCGGCGTCGGAAGTGTTGACCACTTTCAGGTCTTTCTCGGTCAGGTCGACCGAGTCCAGCGCGCGGGCCAGCAGGTAGTGCGAGACCGACAGTTCGACCAGATTGACGTCCATGCCCTTGAGGTCGGCGACTGTCTTGCCCTCGCCCTTGAGGACAATGCCGTCGTTGCCGTTGGAGAAGTCGCTGACGATCAGCGCAGTACTGTCGACGCCGCCCGCCGCCGGAATGGTCAGCGCATCCATGTTGGTCATGGTGCAGCCGTCGAACTGGCCGGCGGTGTACTGGTTGATCGATTCGACGTAGTCGTTGAGTTGCACGACGTCGATCTTGATCCCGTACTTCTTCGCCCATTTGTCGACTATGCCTTGGCTGCCGGCGTATTCCCAGGGCATCCAGCCGGCGTAAATCGTCCAGCAGACGCTGAAATGGTCTTTCTGGGCGGCGGGGGATTGCGTGCTGATGAGCGCGGCGAACGCAGCGGCGAGCAGGGCGGGCAAACGTAGTCGGGTCATGGTGGATTCTCCAGTTGATCAAGGGCGGACAGGAAGGCAACGCGGCACCGCGAACGGTGGCTTGTCTCCCGGGCTTTTGTCCCGCCGTGTAACCTCAACTGGAGGTCGCCAACTCTCGGACCAGCCACTCGCGATTGCGAGCCGGAACCCTAGTCAGCCATTGCAAATTGTGGTGCCGCGAACCTGTGATGACTCCTGCACGGGTTTGCTAAAGCGAGACGCGTGCCAAGTTGCGTCAGGCGCTCTGGCACGGGCGCGCGGGTTGCTTAGGATTGGCGGCGAGGGCGCTGAGGCGCTTTGTGTTGGTGCGCGGCTGCACCGTGATGCAGCGTGTTTGCCGCTGATCCGATGGTTTTGCGCTGTTGGCACTCGGCATGATTTCGCCAGTCAAAACAGATGTCAGCCGGTCTGTGCCGACTGCTGTCGCAGGTCTTTCAGGAGGCCGCCATGCTTATTCAAAAAACATTGCGAAGGGTGCTGCTGGGAGCGGTGCTCGGTTTGGGTCTGTCTGGTTGTTATTACTACGCTGGTCCCTACGATGGGTATCCGTCTACTTACTACTCTCCCGGCTATTACTCGCCTTATTACTATGGTGGTTATTACGGCCCGCGCTACTACGGCGGCGCGCGTTATTACCACGGTGGCTACGGCTATCGAGGCGGTTACGGACGGGGTTATCACGGCGGCGGATATCACGGTGGCCACCATTAATCAGCGGCTGAATGACAGCGTTTTCCAAATGAACAGGATTTCATCAATCACTTGTTTCAACTTGTTGCAGGAACGCACCAGATGCCGAAAACGCTGTCTGATTTTTCGACAGTCACCGATTAAATGACTGTCGCCTGCCAGCGTCGCTGGTGTGGCCAACCCGCGGTCCAGGAGGCCGCCATGTATAGACGAATTCTTCTACTTGCTGCGATGATGTTTTCCGTTGCCGGTTGCGTCCCGTACTCCTACGCGGACTCGTATTACAGCTCAGAGGTCTACACATCACCCGCACCGGCCTACTACAACACGGGCGGCACGTATTACAACGGTGGCAGCAGGTATTACGCGCAGCCACGCTACTACCAGCCAGCCCCGCGGTATTACCAGCAACCGCGCTATTACCAATCGGCGCCGCGTTACTACCAGCCGGCTCCACGTTATTACGAAAGCCGTCGCTGGCACGACAACGATCGCGGGCGTTGGGATGGCCATCGTCGCGGCGGTTGGGATAACGATCACCGCGGTCGCGGCAACTACGACCGACACAGCGGGCGTGGCGACCATAACGGACGTGGCAACCGCTGGTAGATCCACGCAAATGAAAGCGGCGCAATTAGCGCCGCTTTTTTATGCCCGGGGAATATCGTCAGGATTAAGGCGCCACTGTACAGCACACCCACGGATCAATGGCCGTCGGCGCTTTGACGCCTCAACGGGCAGTCAGCGACCAGGGTCCTGTTTAACCGCTATATCAGGTACGGGCTGATAGAGCAGGCCGTAATCCATCAGTAATTCATCACCCTTGCTGATGTCCTCTAGCGCCACGTAGAACGTCAGGTTTTTTCCCGCGGCAATGGAAATGACGTTGTTCGACTTCCATGCCGGCTCATTGCCCAGTTGTGAGGTATTGATCAGGCTCAGGGTATTGCCCGTGTGCAGCCCACTCACCGAGCGATTGCCCGAGCGTGTGCCGAACAAGTAAGTCAGCACTGCCCGTGAACCTTGTTTGCGTATCTCCTGAAACAACGACGCATCTGATTCATGAAACTTGCCTGCGTACGGTCCTAGCACTTCAAATTTGGCAATATCGCGTCGTGCCCACACTGACGCGCCGCGATTGGGTCCACCGTCATCCAGAGCCGTGAACACTTCCAGAGTTTGATCAAACCGCGATTGATGCTGTCCTTCGGTACGCAACCAGTCTTTGATCGATTCCTTGATCTGGCTTGAAACGTTTTTTTTGCTTGCGTTATCGAGACCGTCAAGCAGGCCATTCCAGTGGGCGATACGGATGTCATCTATCGGCCCCTCTAATGCATCGGTCAAACTGAGCCTGGGGTTCTTTGGGTCCTGCAGGATTGGCAATGTGTTGTCGACCTGATGAGGCAATGACGAGGACGTTCCGGTTTCAACCTTGATTGCGACAGGCAGGATGTCCGAGGAGGGACCGGGAGCCTGTGCTGAGTTTTGTGGTGTGTCGGCAGACTTCTTCGGCTGGGTCGGGTCGACAGATTCCTGTGCTGGCCGCTTTTGTCCCGAACTTGTCTCGATTTGTTGAGGCGCGGGAGACAATGTGGTGTTTCTCCCTGCATGTTCGAGACGCCGCACAGCGGTATCTTTTAAGAGCCCATTAGCTCTGACAAGTCGTCGCCAAGAGTTGGGGCTTAATCCGTGCTGGCGTACGAATTCTTCAACTGTGACTGTGTTGTCCGACTTCTCGAAGAGCATTTTCCACTGGCTTAGATGCTCATCTCTAATCGGGTTGTAAACTACGCCTGCCGCCCTGTTCAACATCGCTTCACCGGCAGGTGCCAGGCTTCCATTTTGCCGGACAATACTTTTAAACAAACCCGGATGAAGGTGATGAAGACCGGCAAATCCCTCCATGGTCATTGCATCACGCAACGGTTGTGTCATGGCTTGCCAATCACGAATATGCGCCACGGTCACCTGATTGACGGGTGTGCCGGCGGGGCGTTCACGCACGATCATGCCCGCGGCGCTCAACTGTCCGTCAGGCTCCACGTAGTACGCAAAGGTTTTGCCGGATAGACCTTTCTGGCGGGAAAAACCCTCGCGGGTGAGCGACAGCCGTTCTGCTCGCGGTAATGCTTCCCAAGCCAACAAGTGCTCAGCAGTAATTAACTCACTACGCCGGCTTGGCAAATGAGCCGGCAGGCTCGCACTTGCATCAGGTTTTTGGGGCGCGGAGGCGAGTAGAGCGACGTCGTGCCCAGCTGGATAGAGACGCTGCGCAGTGGCATCTCGTAAAGATCCATTAGCTCTTACTTGCGCATGCCAAGAGGTTGGGCTAAATCCGTGTTGACTGACGAACTCCGCTGCCGTGACCAAATTATCCGGTTGCCCGAATTGCCGGCTCCACTCGCGTAGATGATCATCGGTAATCGCGTTATAGGCGGTGCCCGTTGCCCTGTTCAATAGCGCTATACCGGCAGGCCCCAAGCTGCCATTGCGCCGCACAAAACTTTTGAACGTCCCCGGATGAAGGTGGTGATGACCGGCAAATCCCACCATGGTCATTGCGTCACGCGCTATTTGCGTCATGTTTTGCCAATGATCGATATGCGTTTGGGTCACCTTGTTGAAGGGGGTATTGGCGGGGCGGTTGCGCACAATGGCGCCCGTAGCACTCAGTTGGCCGTCAGGTTGCACGTAGTATTCAAAAGTTGTCTGGGACAGGTTATGTTGCCGGGCAAAGTCTGCACGACTCGTGTTCCCCTGTCTGTTACGCGACACCACCTCCCAATTCAGTAGATGCTCGGCAGTGATCTTCTCCTCCAGTCCCCCCGGAACCCGCGCCGGCAGACGGGCTGGCGTGGCAGCGACAGGCACGGCGGACGTTTGCCGAGCTTGATCAAGACGCTGCACAGTCTCATCTTTCAGGGTGCCATCAACTTTAACGTGATGTCTCCAAGAGTTCGGGCTGAGCCCGTGTTCACGTATGAACTCTTGCGGTGTGACCGAGTTGTCCGGTTTCTCGAACAACCCTTTCCACGTGCGTAAATGGTCATCGGTAATCGCGTTGTAAGAGCTGCCGGCCGTCCTGTTCAGCAGCGTCTCACCAGCGGGCCCGAGCCCGTCGGCTCGCACATAAGTTTTGAACGAGATCGGATTAAGGTGGTGGTGGCCGGCAAATCCTTCCATGGTCATTGCGTCACGCGCCGGCTGTGTCATGGTTTGCCAATCACGGACATGTACATGAGTCACCTTGTTGAAAGGGGTGTTGGCGGGTCGGTTACGCATGAGCAAGCCGGCAGCGCTCAATTGCCCCTCGGGTTCTACGTAGTACGCAAAGGTTTTGGCCGACACTCCGTTCTGTCGCGCAAAGCCCCGAATGGTCAGCCTCTTCTGTTCCGCTTGCGGCAACGCCTCCCAGGCCCGCAAGTGATCCGCCGTGATCTGCCCCCCACCAAACAATCCCAGTCGTTGCCACTGATCACCCTGGAGATGCTGGACCAGCAGACTGGTTTGCCGGTTGTCGTGATACACCCGCGCACGCACGACGCCGTCTTCCGTGCGAGTGACTTGCCTGACCTCGTACACCGCCGTGGTACCGCTGCCATCGGTATGGCGTATGTGGGAGAGGTGTCCGTCGGCGGCAACATACACCCCTTGGCTGTTGCGAGAGAGCCCGGCGATTCTGGAATCGGGCACACTGTAGCGGCTGAACAGGGTATGGCTCAGTTCGTCCCACCCATCGATGTGTGCAGCGAGCACTTCTCCGGCGACCGCCTGGGTGGCGACAGCGAATTCCTCGAGCGGGCTGCCGTAAGGTCGCATCGTGTCGGCATCAAATGAATACCATTGACCGCTCTTCAGCACGGCCGCCCCCTCCACAGTCTGGCCAGTTACTTTTACGGTGCCCGTTGCCGCCGCGTCATACTGTTTGCTGAGCGCTTTCAAGACATCGTAACTGTCGGCGGTCCCCCTGAGCCGGTTGACGGCTTTGGCGCCTCTGGATAGCAGATAAAGGCCACCGGTGCCCACGAGTCTGGCCAGATCACTCAAGCCACCCACCGGGTTGAGCACATCAATGGTGGCGACACCGATGACATGGGCGGTCTTCAATGCCTTGGCGCCGGTGGACAGAGCAGTCCTGCCGATTCTGATCAGTTTCCCTGCCGTGGCGACGCCCGCCGTGAGAAAACCGAATACATCCACGGTGAGATCAAACACCGCCTCGCCGTAGTTGCCCTTCTGGAAATTGACAATGGCGGATCTGAAGGGGATCAAGTTCAACAAAAACTCACCCAGCGGTTTGGGCCGGTAATATTCGTCCATGGGGGTTTGCCCGCGTGCGAGCTCTTTGATTGCGAGGTCATCCAGATCCAGATGTTGCACAAAGGCGTCGGCAATCGCACGGGACCGCGCGCTGCTGAAACTGCTCACCAGTGATTCGCTTAAAGCGAGCTCGCGACCCAGTTCATTTGCCGCTTCACGGGGGACAAGCTCTTTGGTCGTGAAGTATTTGTTGGCCTCCCTTGATTCCTGTTGCTTTGCCTTGTGCAGCGCCGTCCGTTCAATCGTGTCTTTATTGATGTTGATTTCATACGCCTGGAACGTGCCGCTCAGCTCCGTCCTGATGAGCAGCCCGGGCTCGTTGGGGCAAGGGGTATGATTGAAAAATCCATCCGAGACAAATGAACCTTGTTGGAAAAAGCTGACTTTTCCAAACCCGAAGTTCTTTTTGTCTTCTAGTGGGAGCAGGGAGATCATGTGCCTGATCGTTGTATTGACGGCGGCCTTTTTATCCAGAATTGAGCGGGCGAACTGCCGGTCGAAGGCTTCCCGCACACCGAACGTCGGGTTGTTATTCAATGCCTCGAGTGGGAGGCGGGTATCACTTGATGCAAGTGGACGCGGATTCGGCAAGTCCATCATTGCGTAATCCAGAAGCGAATGGATGCCACTGAAACCCGTCTGTCCACTCTCGCCACGATACGTATCCGTGTGGAGAGCCTTGACTTCGAAAAGCGTGCCCAGATCGCTAAACCGCTCTATCAGCAGGGCCAGGGCAATGTCTTTTCGTGTCGGTAATGCTTTGTCCAGAATCCTGGCGGCAGCAAGCCGCTCTTCAAGCTCTTGGTTAAATGTCGCTCTTATCGTTTCGAGTTGTCCGTCGGTGTAGGCGTCATCGTTTCTTTTCAGGATGATTTCGTTGGTKACAGCCCAATCGCGTAATACGGCTGTCTGAATGCGTTGAGTCGATGCCGGGTCAGCCCGGCGAGCACTTTCAGCCTTGCTCATGACTTGGGCAAACGTCAGTCCGGGGACTTTGCCAGGTGTTTGTGCCTCGATGGCCATTGCCGCCATGGTCAGGTTGGCCCAGGCCAGACTGCCAACTTTCACATTTCGGGGAATGTCTGCAATCAGAAACTGCGGTGCCGACCTGCCTAGCAAAAGGTAGGCGCCGGTTTTCGCCAGGGCAGCGCTGGTTCTGCCTTCACGGCTTAAGTGTTCGGCGAGGTCATCGATGACTGCAGATGCATGCCGGCCGCAATGTCGATTGCTGGCCAGATCGAAGCCAGCTGTCTTGTTGCGAAGGGGGGCGGTGATCGACTCAGGATCCATCTGCAGTGCGATCCCCGCCAGCAGGTAATCCATAACGCTGCTATCGCTGTCGATGCCTTGCATTCTCTGTTGCAGCGTTTTGCCCATCAGTTGCCCTTGCGGGGAGCGGAGCAGCGCGTCGAGCATCTTTGCAGGGTCGTCTGTCACGTTCTCGGGAATAGGGTGGTCATAACGCAAGAACTCCAGCACACCGCCCTTGATCTGCATCACCAGCGGCTGGTCGCCCAAATGGTGTGCATGGCTCATGGTGATCAGACGCAAGCGGCGTTGTTCGTCCGCACTCAGGGGAATGGGCCAGGACAACGCCCCACCCAAGTTAGCCAGGGGAGTAGCCGGGGAGTCGATGTCATCAGGTCCAGGCGTGGATTGATCGTCAGGGGAGAGCCGTTGAGTCTGCGAAGGTGTGAGTACGAGGGTGTTGCCCGTCATGAGACTGTCCATAGTCAAAGAGTCATCCTTGGGAGCGCGCAGGTTGGCGCTTCCAGCGTTCACGAGTGTAAAAACACTCCGTGAATAAACGCCATAAACCAAGTATGAGTCTTTGCGTACAGGTCAAATGAGCCCTGCGCCGCTTTTTATGCCCGTCGAAAAAGTCGCCCCGTTAGCCATCTCCTAGGGCATTCCCAGACACTTCCTACAGTTTCATTTCCTTGCATTTGTTAGCGTCTGTTCGTGCCGATCAAGGTGAGCAAAACTCAGTTCAACAGCGGCGAATAAAAGGACGATGCCGCTATGAAGCTTCTTGTGATTCACCAAAACTTTCCGGGCCAGTTCCGTCATGTGGTGCTGGCGGCGATTGACAGGCGTTATGAGGTTTTGGCGATAGGTCGGGATACGGCGCCGGGTATCGCTGGGGTGAAAATATATCGATACCGCGCTGCCAGCCGAGCACCGGGCGGTATTCACCCCTACCTGACCCGTTACGAACAAGCGGTGACTGATGGACAGAAGGTTTCTGAAATTCTGAGCCGGCTGAAACATTCGGGTTATCGGCCGGACGTGATTCTCGCTCATCCCGGATGGGGGGAAACGCTGTTCGTCAAGGATGTCTATCCTGACGCGCCGCTTATTCACTATTGCGAATATTACTATCGGGCGCAGGGCGCAGATTCCGGGTTCGACCCTGAATTCCCGCGAGCCACAAGAGAGTCATCAAGGCTGCGAGTGCTCAATTCGCTGCATCTTTTGAATCTTGAGCAATGTGACATTGCCATTGCGCCCACGCGGTGGCAGCGCAGTCTGTTTCCTGCAGCTTATCAGTCGGCCATTCGGGTTATTCACGAGGGCGTCATTCAAAGTTCCAGTTTGGCGAAAACTGGGGCCGTCAGGTTGCCCAATGGCGTCGAACTGAGAGCCGGGCAGCCGATCGTTACTTATGTCGCGAGGAATCTTGAGCCTTATCGCGGGTTTCACAGTTTTATGCGAGCGATCCCGCATATTCAAGCTGAGTGTCCCGATGCGCAGATAATCATAGTGGGCGGTGATGACGTCAGTTATGGGGGTAAGCCGGTTGGCTATGCAAATTGGCGCAGCAGGATGGAGGCAGAGGTAAGTTTCGATCATTCCACCGTTCATTTCACAGGGAAGCTTCCTTACCAGACTTATCGGGCAGTTCTGGACTGTTCAAAGGTTCATGTTTATTTGACGTATCCGTTTGTTATGTCGTGGTCGTTACTGGAGGCGATGGCGGCTGGGTGTGTGGTAGTAGCGTCGGATACGGCTCCGGTAAGGGAGGTGATCGTCGATGGTCACAATGGAATGCTGGTGGATTTCTTCGATCATCACGGTATCGCCAAACGTATTGCCAAGGTTCTTGATTCCGTTGATGAGTACGACTGCCTGCGCCGCGCTGCGAAGTTGACGGCGAGCAGATTTGATGTGGCGTACGGCACGAAACACTACTTTGAGGTATTTGAAAGCGCGATGTTCGGGCATCTCAAGAAACAGCCTACTCGTCAGTTTTAATGGAAGATTTGAAATGCTCCGGATGTCGCGTAAGCCATGGGTTAAATGGTTTAAGAAGTTGTTGAAATACGGCTTGTTTATTTATGCCTGTTATTGCGTGGTGGATTTTTATATCCGTGAAGAACAAGTCGCCGCGGCGATGGCAATCTATTACGCGGATCAGGAGGCCTGCCAAAAGAAGCTGGCGAGCATGAAGCAGGTGCCCATACTGGGCGGTAGCTATGTGGATAAGACTCTGGTCCCGGAGTTTTATGTGGGCATGCCTGAACTGGCGAATAAGAAAGCGTGTCTGGCCAATACGCTCAAGGGGCATTTCTGGTGGACCGGGACGGAGATACGGTCGTACCACGATCAGAGTGTAAAGCCGATTCCTGAAAGTTGGCGTCTTTATAAACTGAACGCTGGGCTTTATACAAAAAAAGAAAGCACTGAACCCCATGAACGGGGCTATCGACACGTCAACTGGCCGGATGAGTTGATTGTGAAGTTGACTAATTATCCGGGGTTAGAGATTTGGCTGGATGCTCCGCCGCCGCATTTCAAGAATGTGGATTCCGTCAGAACGTTTGTCATTACTGGCTGGCCGCGGCGTGACGGCACCCCTCGGTTGATAGGCTGTGACGGTTTGATTCGCCCGGCTTCCGAGGAACAACTGACTGACGAGAAATTGGCAAGGTTCAGCAGATCAGAATTGGAAAATCTGGATTTTGGCAAGTTGAACTTTTTCTGCACTGTCAATCTGGATAGCTTTGACTTTGCTGGGGGGCACGGCAGCGTAGACCTCGGTCTATCGTCATTACGCGAAACACCTGAGATGCTCAAGTTTCTCAGTGATTATCTTTCACGCTCAGTTATTACAAGGAAGTAACAATGACTTATGTTTTTAGCGATATTGAAAAAACAGCGATCTTTAACGCAGCCAATATTTGCAAAGGTATGAGGCTTCTCTCAAAAAAAATTGAGTACGAGGCACTGGGAATAGCAGGGGCTAGCTGCGCTCCCCTGTATCAAACACTATTCGATATTATTGGCGGAAGAGTTTCTGAGGTTACCGTTGTCGATAATGAAGCGGGAAAAATTCTGAAAAGCGCCAGGCTCTGGCTTGCCGTGGCCATTGATGCCAACGGGGGAAACGGTGCCTACTCCGCCCTGATTCGCGGCTACACCTCGCGGCAAGGTGAACTGAGATTGAATAAAATCTTCAGTGAAAACCTGATGCAGCTGTCATCGAATCAGGTCGCCGCCAATTTCATCAATACCTTGATCGACGGATCCCTCGCGGGTCGGCTGGCACCCTGGACGGTTCCATCCATCAGCCAGATTGCAGAGATTGATGCCAGTGCGATCGGCAAGGCACTGTTTAGTGAGGCTTGCGGAGAGAAGGATACCGCCGTGAGCCATAACGCCGGCTGGTCAGGGACAGTCGGATTCAGCCTGTTGGGTGGAGCGCCGCCTTATGAAACCTGGAGATTGATCTCTGCGGGTGATGCGCAAGGGGAAGATGGCGGCCCGCCGACTCAAACAAAAGCCAACAGGCTCGATGACTATAAAAATATTCTGTTCGCCATCGATTCCTACAGTGTCGGCCTGCGAGCGGCGATCAGCAATTTCGGCGTCAATCCATTGCAAAGTCTGCTTTCCGTCGTGCCAGAGCAAATCAATATCGCGCTCGCCAGTGGCAGCCTCAATCCGCTGATTCAGCATGTCGTTAAAGGCACGCCGGTTTCCGCCGTGGTCGACCTGATACTGCGCTATGGCCAGAACGAATTCCTCGACATGTTCAAGCGCACCTACGACGGCGATTCAGCAGCGCCAGCTACCACCGATGAAACCTTCGCCACCAACGCTTACGCATTCTTCTCGGCATTTTCACCGGAGCAGTCCCAAAGCATCGTCACCCGATCAATAGGTGAATACGGAAACGCCAATTCATGGGCAAAACTGGCTGGCGAGTCGACACCCATCGGCCTGGCGTTGCGCAATTCCCTGAAGCAACTCAGTGAAATCGTCATCGAACGCGATGACGGTTACCCCGCACGCGGACTGGAACTCTACGATCCGCTGACCGGCGAAGGTTTCATCACCGCGCAATGGCTTGCCGATCGTGCGCAGATGTTGGCCCGGTTGATTGCCCGAACCCAGGGCTCGTTTGGAGAACACTCGCTGCAGATGTTTTCCTACTCCGATCTCGCCTCAGCCAAACAGGCGCCGATGACCACCGGTGTGTTGAATCCGCTGGTCATGTTCGGCGATGACGGTGCGCGGTCTTTCGCGGGCGGTGCGAACACTGATCATCTGTATGGCGGCGCGGGCAATGACACGATCAACGGACTGGCAGGTCACGATGTCATCGAGGGTGGACGCGGCAACGACTTGCTTGGCGGAGGCGACGGCAATGATGCGCTGTACGGAATGGCCGGTGATGATGTTCTGGTCGGAGGAAAGGGTAACGACTCTTTGATCGGTGGCGAGGGCAGCGACCGCTATGAGTTTTCCAGCGGTGATGGCATCGATGAGATCTTCGACGCCAACGCCAATGGGCAGCTGTGGATCAACGGCTCGCCGATTCCTTCACTCAAACGTCGCGCCCCTTTGAGCAATATCTGGTCGACCGAGGATCAGGCCATCACCCTGACCCTCATCGAAGAACTCACTGAACCCACCCTCAACATCAAATATGGCCTGAACGACCTCGTCGTTATCAAGAACTTCCGCCCCGGGATGCTTGGCATCCGACTTCCTGAACACCAAGACCCTACGTTCTCTGCTCCCGATCTGGTTCTCCAGGGCGACTGGAAAGCGAAAGATATCGACCCCAATGTTCCCGGTGATCAGTTCTCATACGATGAGCTGGGCAACGCCTTGCTATTGCCCAACGTAAAACAGAGAAACAAGGCCGATGTGCTCTACGGCTCTGCAAAAGACGACGTCATTCTCGGACTTGGTGGATCAGACCGATTGTTCGGCAAGGACGGAAACGATCAGTTGTTTGGGGATAAACAGACGACGCTCAAAAAAGCCATGGCCGCTGGCGACTCTAAAGGGAAAGCCGCTCGAGGCGATTGGCTTGATGGCGGGGCAGGTCACGATTTGCTCATCGGTACGGCATCCCAGGACGTGCTTCTGGGTGGTAACGATCGGGATACGCTGATTGGAGGTGCGGGAGATGACGTTTTATCAGGGGATGAAACGACGGGCGCGCTGGAGCAGAAATGGGGATTCAAACGCGTCAAAGTGCTTATAGACGGTGGTGTCACCAGTCACCGAACTGTCTTTTCAAAGGCCTCCTTCAATAGTTCGACGCAGGGCGATAACGATGTTCTCTACGGCCAGGGCGGTCGCGATGTTCTCAATGGCGGATGGGGCGACGATCTGCTTGATGGCGGAACTGAAGATGATCTTCTTGGAGGGGATGGCGGGGATGACACGCTGGCCGGAGGAAGCGGTAACGACACGATAATGGGAGACAACCTCGATTGGGGCGGTGGACTGCAAAGCAAACACCATGGCAACGATGTATTGGACGGTGGCAGTGGCGATGATTGGCTCGCTGGTAACGGTGGAAACGACGCGATTTATGGTGGTCCAGGCAATGACACGCTCAAGGGCGATGACGATGTACTGAACGGTGTTGCCGGTGACGCCGCCCACTTTTTTGGAAATGACCTGCTGGACGGTGGTGCGGGAGACGACACACTTTTGGGGGGCGGGGCGGATGATCTGCTGTTCGGAGGTGAGGGTAACGACGCGCTGGCCGGGGATTATGCTGAGCATCCAATTCGGTACCACGGCAATGATTTACTTGATGGTGGAGCGGGCGATGACACACTTCAGGGAATGGGTGGTTCCGATACCCTGATCGGTGGGGCAGGAGCTGACGCGCTGGATGGCGATGTGTCCAACCTGCAGTCAGGTGGAATCAACAATGATTACCTTCAAGGCGATGAAGGAAACGATACCCTTTTGGGCGGCTTGGGCGCCGACACGCTTTATGGCGGCGCTGATGATGACATTTTATCCGGCGACTACGCGCAGACAGCCGAAGCCGAACATGGCGCAGATTATCTGGACGGTGGTTCAGGCAACGATACCTTGCTGGGCGGTGGTGGCAACGACACGTTGTTGGGCGGGGAGGGTGTAGACCACCTTCGTGGCGATTCCGGCAATAACGTTTTTGATGGCGGGGCCGGTAACGACGTGATGGAGGGCCATGACGGCGCTGATGTTTACTATTTCGGGGTGGGTGATGGTCTTGACGTTATCACCGATTCAGGTGGCAGCAATGTCATCAAGTTCGGTGCCGGGTTCTCTGCGAAAAGTTTGAAAGCCGACATTATTGATGTTTCCGTAGGCCGGGTATTGCGGCTGTTCAATGGCGCGGGCGACGCGATACTCATCAAGAGTCACGAGCAGTGGAAGGATTCCACATTCAGTTTCAGCGATGGCGTTGTACTTGGTTATGAGGATGTCCTGCGCAAAACATTGCCGCCGATAAAGGTGCCCGAGTCACCTGTACCGGAAGTTGTAACCGCCACAGGAATCCAGCAAAGCAAAGTTGATGACCCGGTTCTGCCAGACGATGTAACCATCGCGGCGCAACGCCCTGTGGCATCTGATCACTCCGTTGACTGGACTGAAAAATTCCTCGCGCAAATCAAATCCAGACGCTCCGCCCGCAAACACGCCACAGGTTTCACCTTGAGTGATCAAGGCGTCTGGGTTCGCAGTCATATCACGACTAGCGACACCGGTTACATCACTCACACCGAGCTGAGCGATGACAGCGTCGAAGCGGGAACACTGTCTGAAACGCCGCCATGGATGAAGGTTGATGCGGGGCATGCCGTGGTCAGTGAAAGGCAGTCGAAAACCACAACCCGTGTCGAACATAAACAGGTGAAAGCCGATGGGACGATAGCCTCTTCACGTCAGGCGCCTCGCTATTATCGATCCGGCTCGGCTACCGGCTTTTCATTCAATACGGGAGATGTATTGGTTGAAGACCGTAAGGAATCCGGCACGCTTGAGGGCTGGTACATCTATCCGGCAGCAAGCTTCGGTTCGGGGGAAACGGTGCCCAAGGCGTTTCGCTGGGATGTCACAACTGAAACGATCAAACGCAAAATCGTCCCAGGCGACGATGCCGGCGGGCGAGTCAACGTCGAAGTGGAAAACGTTTTCCACGGCGGCGCGGGAGACGATCTGATTGTCGCTTATGCAGGCTCCCCACTTGACTACGGCACTGTCGGCGACAGAACACCGGGCGCGTTTTTATCCGCAGGTGCAGGTGACGATACCTTGCTGGGCTCCGAGGGCGCCGACTATCTGGTCAGCGGGGCAGGGGATGATTGGCTTTACGGTGAAGACGGTGCCGATACCTACATCGTGCAAGCGCACGCCGGAGCAACTACCACGATTGCGGATGTGCCGAACCCTGTTTTCCACCGAGCAGAAGTTGGCGCAGCGGGGTGGAAAGACGAGTACGGATTGATCGATCAGGACACTGTCGTCCTTCCAGCAGATGCGCAGTGCGATGCACTGCAATTGAGCTGGGGTGCTGCGCTGATAGAAACCACACATGTCGAGCTGGAACCCAACCCAGGTCGCGGGGCACACCGCAATCCGCCAAGAGCGAAAATGCTCCATCCGACACTCGATATCAATTGGGGTGGGATACAGAAAGTTCGCATCGTCTTGCCCCTCAATGGTGAACTCGAGGGGGCCGGGATTGAGCTCTTGAATTTCGCCGATGGGTCGGTCGTGAGTTTGAAACAACTCTTGGAGTCAAGTCAGCTAGGCCCTGCGCCCGAGACTTTTCATACGGGTGTAACCGTTAACAATTCAACGCGTTTTACGTCTCTGCGAGACGGACGGGCGCTGCCGTTAGTCGGTGGTCGAGGCAACGACACGATAAGCGGCGCGGGGGAAATCCGAGGCATGGAAGGGGATGACGTGCTCACGGGCAGCCCCGGTGATGATCTGCTGTTGGGTGGGCCGGGCAATGACACGCTAACCGGCGGCGCCGGAAATGATATCTACCGATACGATGGCCTCGGCAGGGACGTGATCATCAATCGCGGAGACGGCCTTGACGGGATCGACTTTTCCGAACGCAGGCTGACGATCGACAACTTGAAGTTTCACCGTGAGCGCGATGATCTGGTGATCGTGGTGGATTACGGCATGGCACCGAAAATCCGGGTTTCCAATCATTTTGCCGCAGGCGAAAGCGCTATCGGCTTCATAAGAGTCAGCGAAGGAACAGCGACTCAAGACTACAGCGCGATGCAGATTGCTGAACGTCTGCATCCTCTTCCGCCATTGAGGGATGTCGAAGACATTTTGATAAAGGGCGACGAAGAAGCGCAGCGGGCGATGACGGAGATCATTCAGTTTTACGAGCTGAATGTCTGAGTCTTATGGCGACCGATTGAGGCAGCTCGCGATGGGGATCCAGTCGTCATCGCGAGCATCGCGTCAGTTCAATACTGCGTCAGATCCGCCAACGGATGTCGGCCCTCCCAAACCTTGTGAAAGTGCGCCTCGACCACTGCATCCGGCACGTGATTGACGTCCGGCCAATGCCAGTGCGGCTTCTGATCCTTGTCGATCAACCGCGCGCGAACCCCTTCGCTGAATTCCGGATGCCGGCAGCAATTGAGACTCAGGGTGTATTCCATCTGAAAGACTTCGGCCAGCGACATATGGCGGGCGCGGATGATCTGTTCCCAGACCAGATGCGCGGTCAGTGGCGAGCCTTCGCTCATGGTTTTCGCTGCCCGCGCGATCAACGGATCGATGCTGTCGCGTTGCAGGCTGATGGCTTTCCAGGCGCAGGTCACGTCGCTGACGTCGAGCAGTTCGTCGATCTGCTGACGACGTGGCAACCACTGTGCCTCGGGCATCTGCGCCACGGCTTCCTGCTGCAGGGCCTTGAGCAGACTGTTGAGTTGCATGTCGGTCTGTTCCTGCCAATTCAGTTGCAGCAGGCCTTCGATCAGTTGCGGCTGTTGTTCGTCAAGCAGGAAGCGATCAGCCAGATCCAGATCGATCGCATCACGACTGTTCATGTGCGCACCGGTCAGGCCCAGAAACAAACCGAGTTTGCCCGGCAGCCGCGCGAGAAACCAACTGGCGCCGACGTCCGGATACAGACCAATGGTGATTTCCGGCATGGCCAAACGGCTGCTCGGTGTGACGATCCGCGTACTCGCGCCTTGCAACAGGCCCATGCCGCCGCCGAGCACATAGCCATGGCCCCAACAGATCAACGGTTTCGGATAGGTGTGCAGGCTGTAATCCAGGCGATATTCCGCGCTGAAAAACTGCGCAGCCAGCGGCGGGACTTCGCCGGGATGGGCGCGACAGGCCTCGACCAGGCTGCGCACATCGCCGCCGGCGCAGAAGGCCTTGGCGCCGTTACCGCGCAGCAGGACGCAGACGATTTGTGGATCCTTGGCCCAGGCGTTTAGCTTGTCGCTGAGGGCGTTGATCATTGGCAGGGACAGCGCGTTCAGCGATTTTTCAGCATCCAGGCTGGCGATACCGATGCGGGCGCCGTCGGTGCCGGTGAGTTCTTCGACGTGCAGATTCATCGTGACCTCGATCGGGAATTTGAACGATCAGTATGATCGTTGTGTGGGAAAGTGCCGGATCTGCATCAGATCAATTGACAAGCGTGGTCGGCTTTCCTAGGGTTCGCCCCATTGTTTTTGCCGGGTATGACCATGACTGCTGACGACCGTATCAAACTCGAACCGAGCTGGAAGGAGGCACTGCGTGCTGAGTTCGACCAGCCTTACATGGCAGAGTTGCGCCAGTTTCTGCAGCAGGAGCGGGCGGCCGGCAAGGAAATCTATCCGCCGGGACCGATGATTTTCAACGCGCTGAACTCGACGCCGCTGGATAAAGTGAAGGTGGTGATCCTCGGCCAGGACCCGTATCACGGCCCGGGCCAGGCCCACGGCTTGTGCTTCTCGGTGCAACCGGGCGTGCCGGCGCCGCCGTCGCTGGTCAACATCTATAAAGAGTTGAAGCGCGACCTGAACATCGATATTCCCAATCACGGCTACCTGCAGAGCTGGGCCGATCAGGGCGTGTTGATGATCAACACCACCATGACCGTCGAGCGCGCCAACGCCAATGCGCATAAAGACAAGGGCTGGCAGTTTTTCACCGACCGGATCATTGAACTGGTCAGCGAGCGCCAGCCGCATCTGGTGTTCATGCTCTGGGGCGCGCACGCGCAGAGCAAACAGAAGCTGATCGATGCGACCAAGCATCTGGTGCTGACGTCGGTGCATCCGTCGCCGCTGTCGGCGTATCGCGGGTTTTTGGGGTGTGGGCATTTCAGCCGGACCAACAAGTTTCTCGAGCAGAATGGCGAGACGCCGATCGAGTGGCGTTTGCCGCCGATTTGATCGGTTGGCTGAGCGGGCCCCTTCGCGAGCAAGCTCGCTCCCACATTGGTTTTGCGGCGTTCACATGACCAATGTGGGAGCGAGCTTGCTCGCGAAGAAGGCAACTCGGTCTTGCAGACTTACTCGGGATTACGATTCCAGTACTTGAACAACGGCTCCGCCAGAAACAGCACAAACAACAACCGCATCACCTGCATCGCCGTCACCAACGGCACCGACAATTGCAGCGTCTCTGCCGTCAGACTCATCTCGGCAATCCCGCCGGGCATCATGCCCAGTGTCAGCGAACGCAGATCCAGATGGGTCAAAGCGCTCAACCCTAAAGCCGCCAGTGTCGCGATCAACATGGTCAACGCCGTGCCGATCAATGTCCGCCCCATGAATGAAGGCGCGCGGCGGAAGAACTGCCGATTGAAGTGACAACCCAGACCGCTGCCAATCAACCACTGACCAATCTGACTGCCGCCATTGGGCAAACCAATGTGCAAATCCCAGCCAATGCTCACCGCCGCACTCACCAGCAACGGTCCGAACAGCCACGGATTGGGTTGGCGCAAACGTTGCCAGAGCCACGCAAGCAAACCGCCCGCCGGAAACAGAATCGCCAGCCAGCGCCAATCGACGCTGCCAGCGTGGGAAATCGGTGTGCCGTCGCCGAGCAAATATTTGAACGCCGCCGGCACACACAGCACCACCACCAGCACCCGCAAACTTTGCCCCGCCGCGACGTGGCTGAGCATCGCGCCGTTACGGGCGCCGAGGTTGACCATCTCCCCGGAACCGCCGGGCATGCTCGAGAAAAACGCCGTGGCGCGGTCCTCGCCGGTGCGGCGCATCAGCCAGACGCCGACCACCGCCGACAAACTGGTGACCAGCGCACCGAAGAAGATCAAACCGAAATGACTGAGCACCTGCTCCATCACCACCGGGGTGAAGTGCAGGCCAATCCCGATGCCGACGATCCACTGACCGCACTTGCGGCCGCCAGGGATTTCCGTCAGTTGCCACGGGGTCAGGCAGCGCACGAGGATGATCGCCAGCAACGAGCCGACCATCCACGGCAGTGGCCAGCCGATCTGGCTGGCGAGGTAACCGCCAAGCAGACCGACCAGCGGGGTTCCCCACCAGGATTTCAGTGAGGCGCGATCAAACATCGGCAATGGTGCGGCGCGCGACCGAGCGTTTGCGCCAGATGCGGATGATCGGCATCAGCAGCATGATCGCCGTCAGCACCCAGACACCGAGGGTGATCGGGCTCGACCAGAGGATTTCCAGCGCACCGTTGGAGATCGACAGGGCGCGACGCAGGTTCTGCTCCATCAACTCACCGAGGATGAAGCCCAACAGCAGCGGCGACAGCGGGAAGTCCAGCTTGCGCAGGATGTAACCGAAGATGCCGATACCGATCATCAGGAACAGGTCGAACGTAGTGGCGTGCACCGCGTAGACGCCGATCCCGGTGATGATCGCGATCACTGGCACCAGTGCCCAGTTCGGCACGGCAAGGATGCGGGTGAAGATGCGGATCATCGGGATGTTGAGGATCACCAGCATGATGTTGGCGATGAACAACGAGGCGATCAGGCCCCAGACGATGTCCGGTTGTTGCTGGAACAGCAGCGGGCCCGGGGTAATGTTGTACAGCGACAGAGCGCCGATCATCACCGCCGTGGTGCCCGAGCCGGGAACGCCGAGGGTCAGCATCGGCACCAGCGCACCGCAGGCTGCGCCGCCGATCGCGGTTTCCGGCGCGGCGAGGCCACGGGGGTCACC
The DNA here is from genome assembly GCF_056401755.1 of Pseudomonas sp. P4_D7. NCBI lineage: Bacteria > Pseudomonadati > Pseudomonadota > Gammaproteobacteria > Pseudomonadales > Pseudomonadaceae > Pseudomonas > Pseudomonas sp. P4_D7. The sequence continues at coordinate 126,987 of NZ_JBFUIR010000030.1, forward strand.
TTCACCGAACTTGCCGCTGGCGCCGGCCAGACGTTTTTCGGTCATATAGGCCACGGCACTGGCGAGGGTCGCGCCGGCACCCGGCAACACGCCCATGATGAAACCCAGCACGCCGCAACGGACGTTGACCACGAATACCGAGGCCGCTTCCTTGAAGTTGAACATCATCCGGCCGGTGGCTTTCACCGCTTCCTGGCCATGGTGGGTTTTTTCCAGCAGCAGGAGAATTTCGCTGATCGAGAACAGACCCAGCACCAACACGACGAACTGAATGCCGTCGGTCAGGTGAATGTTGTCGCCGGTGAAGCGGTACACACCGCTGTTGGCATCGATGCCGACCGTTGACAGGAACAGACCGATCAACGCGGCAATGAATGTTTTCAGCGGACGGTCACCGGCCATGCCGCCGAGACAGACGATCGCAAACACCATCAGCACAAAATATTCCGCGGGGCCAAAAGCAATCGCCCATTTCGCCAGCAACGGTGCGAAGAGGACCATGCCGCAGGTGGCAATGAACGCGCCTATGAACGAACTCCACGCCGACAGCGACAGCGCCACACCGGCCAGGCCTTTGCGGGCCATCGGGTAACCGTCGAGGGTGGTCATCACGGTGGAGGCTTCGCCTGGAATGTTCAGCAGGATCGAACTGATCCGGCCGCCGTATTCGCAGCCCAGGTACACCGCTGCCAGCAGGATCAGCGCCGACTCCGGTGGCAGGCCGAGGGCAAATGCGATCGGGATCAGCAATGCTACGCCGTTGATCGGGCCCAGGCCCGGCAACAGGCCGACGACGGTGCCGATCAGTGTGCCGCACAGCGCGGTCACCAGGTTGTACGGGCTCAGCGCGACGCCGAAACCCTGACCCAAATAGCCAAGAGTATCCATATCAGTTCTCCAGAACGCTGAGCAGGCCGAGAGGCAGCGGAACGTCCATTACACGGTCGAACAGCAGGTAAAGACCGATCGCCATCAGGCTGATGATCACCACACTCGGTAGCCAGCGGCCGCCGTACAGGCGAGCCATCGGAACGCCGGTGATGATGCTGGCGATGATGAAACCCAGTGGTTCGAACGTGCCGGCGAATACCAGCAGCAGGACGACGCAAGCGGCGATCTTGATCAGGGTTTCGCGATCCAGTGGCGGCTCGTCATCGCTGTGTTTGATCGGTGCCGGGCGGAACACCATGTACAGCAGCGCCGCGCCCATCAGGCCGAGCATCAGCAGAGGGAAGGCGCGCGGGCCCACCGGTTCGTAGGAAAAAGCCGCTTGGTACGGCCACGCCATCAGTGCCAGGCCGGCACAGACCAGCAACAGCACTGAGGCGAAAATGCGTTGAATAAGCATGGGAGCTCCTGTGCCGCGTCCCCGTCATCGGGAACGCAGCCGCTAGACAGAGGCGATCACTGGATCAGGCCGAACTCTTTGGCCAGCACTTTGTAGTCCGCCACCTGCTTCTTCACGTAGGTGTCCAGTTCCGGGCCGGTCATGGCGAACGGGAACAGTTCACGCTGATCGCGCAGCTTGGCGAAATCCTCGGAGGCCAGCAGTTTGTCGAACGCGTCTTTCCACCAGGCGTAGTCTTCATCGCTGACTTTTGGCCCGAGGTAGAAGCCGCGTACCACTGGCCAGACAATGTCATAGCCTTGCTCGCGAGCGGTCGGGATGTCTTTCATCTCCGGCTCGTCGAGACGTTTGTCGGCGAACACCGCGAGCAGGCGCATGTCACCGCTCTGGATGTGCGGCATGGAGTCGGAGATGTCGGTACTGCCGACCTGAATGTGACCACCGAGCAGGGCGGTAGCGATTTCGCCGCCACCTTCAAGCGCAACATAACGCAGGTCACGCGGGTTGATCCCGGCAGCCTTGGCGATCAGTGCAGTTTGCATCCAGTCCTGGCTGCCGACGGTGCCGCCGGAGCCGATCACCACGGAGCTTGGATCTTTCTTCAGTGCCTGAACGAGATCGTCGAGGGTCTTGTAGGGCGAATCGCTCTTCACCGCGATGGCGCCGTAGCTGGTGCCAACCGCTGCCAGCCAGCGCACGTTGGTCTCATCGAAACGACCGAACTTGCCCTGAGCCAGGTTCAACAGCGAACCGCTCGACCACGCCACCAGCGTGCCGGCATCCGCCGGACGTTGCGCGACCACGGCGTTGTACGCCACCGCGCCGACACCGCCGGGCATGTAGGTCACGCGCATCGGTTTGGTCAGCAGTTTCTGGTTGACCAAGGCGCTCTGCGCCAGTTTGCAGGTCAGGTCGAAACCACCGCCGGGGGAGGCCGGGGCGATACATTCCGGACGTTTCGGTTCGGCCATCAGTTGGCCGGCAAACAGGATGCAACTGGCGGCCAGTGCAACTTTACGCAGTGACAGGTTCATTCGATTCTCCACGGGCATTGTTGTTATTCGACGTGTTTTTCACTTACGGGCATTTACCAAAGTGCAACGCTATAGCTCACCAGCAAACGCACTTCGTCTGCATCGCGAGCCGAGTAGTTGGAGCGGTAAGTGGCATTACGCAAACGCACGGCGACATCCTTCAAGGCGCCGCTTTGTACTACATATTTGATCTCGGTGTTGCGTTCCCACTCTTTGCCTTCTTCACCGTTCTTGAGCTTGATGTTGTCACCGCTCAAGTAGCGGCTCATGAAGCTCAGGCCTGGAATGCCGAGTTTGGCGAAGTCGAAGTCGTAGCGAGCCTGCCAGGAGCGTTCTTCAGCTCCGGCGAAGTCGTTGATCTGCACGAAGTTGACCAGGTACGGGTCGCTGCCATCGACATAAGGGAAGGCGCTGTCGCCAGACATGTGCTGATAACCGGCGCTGAACTTGTGGCCGCTCAGCGCATAGCTGACCAGACCGTTGAGCGAGCGGTTGTCGATCTCGCCGCCACGGGCTGCGCCCTGATCATCACTGACGGCGAAACGCAGGTCAGTGGCAAACGTGCCGGGACCCATAGGTCGCGAGGCAACGAGGCCGAAGAAGTGCTGGTTGTAGACTTCGTCGAGTTGGGCGAAGTGGTAACTGCCGGTGATCTTGTCGGTGAACTTGTAGTCGACGCCGCCAAAATCGAAGTGCTTGCCGGCAGCGGTGCCGGCAAAACGGCTGTTCTTGTTGTTGAGGGYGATGTCCTCGAAATCGGTGCTGTCGCGATCCTTGGCTTTCTCCAGGCGGCCGCCGGTGAAGGTCAGGTTCTTGATCTCTTTGGAGGTCAGCAAGCCGCCTTCAAAGGTCTGCGGCAGGATGCGCCCGTCGTTCGGTTTGAGGATCGGCAGTTCAGGAATCAGGCTGCCGATTTTCAGCTCGGTGGCGGAAATTTTCACTTTGCCGGTCAGGCCGACTTTGGAGTATTCATCCGCCGCGCGTCCGTCATCATGGGTCGGCAGCAGGCCGGTACCGGTGCGGTCCGGGCTTGAATCAAGTTTTACCCCGAGCATGCCCAGCGCATCGACACCGAACCCGACGGTGCCGTCGGTGTAACCCGATTGCAGATTGAGCATGAATCCCTGAGCCCATTCGTCACGCTTGGACTGTTGAGCACTGGTGCCATCGCGAAAGTCGCGATTGAAATACATGTTGCGGGTTTCGAACGTCGCGCTGCTGTCGTCAATGAAGTCGGCAAAACTCAACGGCGAAAAACCGGCAAGGGCGGCGGCACTGGCGAGGGCGGTGTGACTGAAACGGGAAGGGCGAACAGGCGTGGAGGCCTGAGGCTGCATGGACGGCATGCGGGTGTACTCCGTTTATTGTTCTTATTGGTCGAAAACGCTTCAAGGCGTTTTTCTTTACGCTGTGTGGCATCAGCGACGGCAGTTCGGACTGTCCGTGGGCCGACTCTAACCGGCTAACCTTTCACTAACCTTTCAGCTGACTTTCAAGGTTTTCGGGCTTCACAGCGGCGGTTGCGGCTGTAAACTCCGCGGCAAAGCGTGGCGTTGGCCATTCCTGAACGAGGTAAAAATCCATGCGTGTTCTGCTCGTCGAAGACCATCTGCAACTGGCCGAAAGCGTTGCACAGGCGCTCAAGAGCACCGGTCTGACCGTGGATGTGTTGCACGATGGCGTGGCTGCCGATCTGGCGCTGGGCAGCGAGGAATACGCCGTAGCGATCCTCGATGTCGGCCTGCCGCGCATGGACGGTTTCGAGGTGCTCGCGCGTTTGCGCGCACGCGGCAAGAATCTGCCGGTGTTGATGCTAACGGCGCGCAGCGATGTGAAGGATCGCGTCCATGGCCTCAATCTGGGCGCCGACGATTACCTCGCCAAACCGTTCGAGCTGACTGAACTGGAAGCACGGGTCAAAGCTTTGCTGCGCCGCAGTGTCCTCGGTGGTGAACGCCAGCAGCGCTGCGGTGTGCTGGCCTACGACCTCGACACCCGGCGCTTCACCCTCGGCGAAGAGTTGCTGACGCTGACGTCCCGCGAACAAGCGGTGCTGGAAGCGCTGATCGCCCGGCCGGGGCGGGTGATGAGCAAGGAGCAACTGGCGTCCCAGGTGTTCGGCCTCGACGAAGAGGCCAGCCCCGATGCCATCGAAATCTACGTACACCGCTTGCGCAAGAAACTCGACGGCCAACCGGTGGCGATCGTGACGTTCCGTGGTCTGGGTTATCTGCTGGAAAGCCGCGATGCATAAGCCCAGCAGCCTGCGCTGGCGTTTGCTGTGGAACCTCGCATTGCTGCTGGTGGTGCTGATGCTCGCCAGCGGTTTGAGCGCGTACTGGAATGGTCGCGAAGCCGCCGACACCGCGTATGACCGCACGTTGCTGGCCTCGGCGCGGACCATCGCTGCGGGCCTGTCGCAGCGTGACGGCACACTGAGCGCCGATGTGCCCTACGTCGCACTCGATACCTTCGCTTACGACAGCGCCGGGCGGATTTACTATCAGGTCAACGATATCCATCAGAAGCTGATTTCCGGCTACGAAAACCTCCCCGGCCCGCCACCGGGGACGCCGCGAACGGACAGTTATCCCGCGTTGGCGCGCTTCTACAACGCCACCTACAACGGTCAGAACGTACGCGTGGTCAGTCTGCTCAAGGCGGTGACGGAGCCGAACATGAATGGCATGGCGGAAATCCGCGTGGCCGAAACCGACGAAGCGCGGGTGAGCATGGCGCGCAGTCTGGCCGCCGATACCTTGCTGCGTTTGGGCATGCTGGCGATTGGCGCGTTGTTGCTGGTCTGGTTCGCGGTCAGTGCGGCACTGCGCCCATTGGAGCGCTTGCGCACGGCGGTGGAAGAGCGTCAGCCCGACGACTTGCGCCCGTTGCCATTGGTTGAAGTGCAACATGAACTGTGGCCGCTGGTGCGCGGGCTTAACCACTTCACCGAGCGCTTGCGTGGCCAGTTTGAGCGACAGGCGCAGTTCATTGCCGATGCCGCCCATGAGTTGCGTACGCCTTTGGCAGCGCTGAAGGCGCGGCTTGAGCTGGGCCTGCGTTCCAATGATGCCGAGGTCTGGCGTTCGACGCTGGAGTCCTCCGCACAAAGCACAGATCGCCTGACGCATCTGGCCAATCAGTTGCTGTCGCTGGCGCGGGTCGAAAACGGCGCCCGGGCGATTGCCGAGGGCGGCGCGCAGTTGCTCGATCTGAGTCAGTTGGCCCGAGAACTGGGCATGGCCATGGCGCCACTGGCGCACAAGCGCGGGGTGGCCCTGGCGCTCGAGGCGGACGAACCGGTGTGGCTGCGCGGTGAACCGACGTTGTTGAATGAGTTGCTGAGCAATCTGGTGGACAACGCCTTGGCGCACACGCCATCGGGCGGCAACGTGATTTTGCGGGTGACGGCCCCGGCGGTGCTGGAGGTTGAAGATGACGGCCCGGGGATTCCGCTGGAAGAGCGCGATCGGGTGTTCGAGCGCTTCTATCGGCGCAATCAGCAGGTGGCGGGTTCAGGCTTGGGCCTGGCGATTGTTGGCGAGATCTGCCGGGCGCATCTGGCGCAGATCACCTTGCATGATGGCGAGCAGGCGGGGTTGAAGGTGCGGGTCAGTTTTATTGCCGGGTAATTGTGGTGGTTTGCTGGCCCCTTCGCGAGCAAGCTCGCTCCCACTCTGGAATGCACTCCAATGTGGGAGCGAGCTTGCTCGCGAAGGTCGCGCCTCGGTTCCGGATCAATAAAACATCGTCCGCGACTCTTCCAGATCTTCACACAGCGCTTTGTTTTCCGGATCAATCCCAAGCTTTCTGAACGCCGGCACGCTCAGTGGATCAATCCGCGCAAACGGGTGGTCAGTGCCCTTGTGGCAATACAGGCTCGCCACCTGCACCAGATCGACATAGTCAATAGCAGTCGAGTCGCGCTTGAAGTCCTGATAGCGCCCCGGCAACTCCACCAATCGTTCCGGAAACTCCCACACGCGCAGCAACTTGTCGCCGAGCAACGGGTGAATATGGTCGATCACATGGTTGAGGCTGACCGGATCCGACAGCAGCTCATAATGATCTTCGGCGTAAGTCAGAATCGGCAGTACCCCGATCTGATGCACCAGCCCGCCAAGGGCTGCCTGATCGGGCTTGAGTTGCGTGTAGCGGCGGCACAACGCGTAACTGACCCCGGCAATTTCCAGGCTCTTGCGCCAGACTTCGCGCATCTTCTGTTCGACCACTTCCGAGCGGGCGTGAAAGATCTGCTCCATCACCAGGCCGATGGCCAGGTTGCTGCTGTAATTGATGCCCAACCGGGTGATGGCTGTGTGCAGGTCGGTGACTTCCTGCGCGGCGCGCAGCAGCGGGCTGTTGACCACTTTGATCAGGCGCGCCGACAGTGCCGTGTCACGGCCGATCACTTTGCTCAGGTCGCTGACGCTGATTTCCGGGTCTTCAGCGGCCTTGCGAATCTGCAGGGCCACTTCCGGCAACGTGGGCAGAACCAGGTCATCGTTATCGATGGCCGCAACCAAATCCTGTTGGACTTTTTCCGCCAGTTCGCTCATTTAAACTCTCTAGGGTGTTGCAACAAATGCTGCGATCAGCGCTGGATTTCGCGGTCGCGATCCAGTTCGTAAGGCAGGTCGAGCAGATGCAGCGCGGGGCCTTCGAGGGTGCCCAGATGCAAATCACCGGCTTCGGCAGCTTCGGCCTGCAGCACCGCCAGGAGTTCAATGTTTTGTCCGGCCTTGGCGGCCAGCACCACTTCGCCGATGGCGCTGTTGTGGCTCGGCGCAAACAGTTGTGTGCCAGGTTCCGGCAAATCAGCAGCGTCCAGGCTCAAGCGGTACAGACGACGCTTGAGTTTGCCCAGGTACTGCATGCGCGCGACGATTTCCTGGCCGGTGTAGCAGCCTTTCTTGAAACTCACGCCGCCGACGGCCTGCAGGTTGAGCATCTGCGGGATGAACAGCTCGCGAGTGCTTGGCATGACCTGACCGATACCGGCGCGGATCTGGCCCAGCAGCCATTGATTCAGCTCGGCTTCAGGCAGGGCTTCGGACAATTTGGCTTTGATCGCGTCAGCCTGATCGGCCGGTGCCCAGAGTTCGGCGCGGTCGGGCGAGACGCGGATCGCGATCAGGTCATCGTGACGCACAACGCTGTCGGTTTCCGCCGGCAGGTCCAGACCAAGACCGATCAAGGCACTGTCGCCGTGCTCCAGGCCGAAGCGTACCCAGGCGGCGCTTTCGTCGGTCAGTTTCGATTTGGAGAACACCGCGTACTTTTTCAGGTCCGCCAGTTGCGGCTCCAGCAGCTCGCTGGCCATCGCCAGGACCACGCCGTCACCTTCGAGCAGAATGCGGAAGCTCGACTGCATCCGGCCTTTCTGTGTGCAACGAGCACCGAGGCTGGCGCGGCTGTCGCTCAGGTAATTGAGATTGCAGGTCAACTGGCCTTGCAGGAATTTTCCGGCATCCGCGCCGCGAACCGCGAGAACGCCTTCATGAGACAGGGTGCAGAAAAAAGCAGAATCGGCCATGGGTCTTCGCAGGGTAAATAGACTGGGGCACATCATAAGGGCGCGTTGGTGAAATGGGTAGTTGATAAAGGATCGGTGGTGCCCGACCAAAGCCGACTGTGCGACCCGCCTCGGCGCTGTATACTTGCCGCCAAATTTGAGGAGGGCTCCATGGTCGAACAAGTTGAACTGAATCGCCTCTTTTGGCACAGCCGTCGCGGCATGCTTGAGCTTGACGTGTTGCTGGTGCCGTTCGTGAAGGAGGTCTATGCAGACCTGAATCAGGTGGATCGCGATCTGTATGTCCGTCTGTTGACGTGTGAGGATCAGGACATGTTCGGTTGGTTCATGGAGCGCAGCGAGTCTGAAGATCCGGAGCTGCAGCGCATGGTTCGCATGATCCTGGACCGTGTCCAGCCCAAGTAACACGTTCGAATGCCGCTGGCATGCCTCACGGCAGTTGCTGGCGGCGTATCTGTTGGCCCAGGCGTTCGCACTGGGTTCGTTGTTCCTGCTTTCTATTCCACTCTGGGCAAGTTTGCTCGGGGCTTTTGGCTGTCTGCTTCATGGGTATTGGGTGTTGCCTCGGCAGATTCTGCTAAATCACCCTCAGGCGTTTCGCGGATTGCGCCGGGACGCCGATGGCTGGCAGTTATGGAATCAGGCGGATGGCTGGCAAGCCGTGCAGTTGAGGCCGGACAGCCTGGCGCTGCCGTTGATCGTGGTGTTGCGTTTTCGTCTGCGTGGGGAATGGCGGGTCAGATCAATCTGTGTGCCACGGGACTCGCAGGCGGCGGATCTGCACCGGCGCCTGCGAGTGCGGCTCAAGTTCAGCCGGCGTAGGTGGGCGGCACCAGAATAGTGTCGAGTGCCTCAGGCAACAGGTCGGGATAGTCGAGGGTGTAATGCAGGCCGCGACTTTCCTTGCGCTCCATGGCTGAGCAAATCATCAGTTCGGCGACTTGTGCCAGGTTGCGCAGTTCGATCAGATCGCGACTGACCTTATAGTTGCTGTAGAACTCGTCGATTTCGTCCAGCAGCAGGCGCACACGGTGCTGCGCCCGTTGCAGGCGCTTGTTGGTGCGCACGATGCCGACGTAGTCCCACATGAACCGCCGCAGTTCATCCCAGTTGTGCGCGATGATCACGTCCTCGTCGGAGTCGGTGACCTGGCTGGCATCCCAGACGGGCAGGGCGCTTGGCGCGGCGACATCGTCCAGTTGCGCGAGAATGTCCGCCGCCGCCGAACGGGCATAGACGAAACATTCCAGCAGCGAATTACTGGCCATGCGGTTGGCGCCATGCAGGCCGGTGAAGCTGGTTTCGCCGATGGCATACAGCCCCGGCACATCGGTGCGACCGTTCTGATCGACCATCACGCCGCCACAGGTGTAATGCGCGGCCGGGACGACCGGGATCGGCTGTTTGGTGATGTCGATGCCGAATCCCAGGCAGCGCTCATAAACAGTCGGGAAGTGACTTTTAATGAACGCTTCGGGTTTGTGGCTGATGTCGAGATACACGCAGTCAACGCCCAAACGCTTCATTTCATGGTCGATGGCCCGGGCGACGATGTCACGCGGTGCCAGCTCGGCGCGCTTGTCGAAGCGGGACATGAAGCGTTCGCCATTGGGCAGCTTCAAATGGGCGCCTTCGCCGCGCAGGGCTTCGGTGATCAGAAAACTCTTGGCCTGCGGGTGATACAGGCAGGTCGGGTGGAACTGGTTGAACTCCAGGTTCGCCACCCGGCAACCCGAACGCCAGGCCATGGCGATGCCGTCACCGCAGGCGCCGTCGGGGTTACTGGTATAGAGATAGACCTTGGCAGCACCGCCCGAGGCCAGAATCACGAAGCGTGCACCGTAGGTGTCGACTTCGCCAGACTTGCGGTTGAGTACGTAGGCGCCGAGGCAGCGTTCGCCTTCCATGCCCAGGCGTCGTTCGGTGATCAGGTCGACGGCGACCCGCTGCTCCAGCAGTTCGATATTCGAACGCTCTTTGGCCTGGGCCAGGAGGGTTTTGAAGATGGCAGCGCCGGTGGCATCGGCCGCATGGATGATGCGGCGGTGACTGTGGCCACCTTCGCGGGTCAGGTGAAATTCGAATCCGCCGTCTTCAGTGCCGGACTGATCGTCGCGGGTGAAGGGCACGCCTTGGTCGATCAGCCACTGGATGGCCTCTCGGCTGTGCTCGACGGTGAAACGCACTGCGTCTTCGTGGCACAGACCGCCGCCGGCGTTCAGGGTGTCGTCGACGTGGGATTCGACAGTGTCGGTGTCATCCAGCACAGCTGCGACGCCGCCCTGGGCCCAATAGGTGGATCCGTTGGCGAGATCGCCTTTGCTCAATACGGCAATGCGCAAGTGACCCGGCAGGGTCAGCGCGAGACTCAAACCGGCAGCACCGCTGCCAATGACCAGAACATCATGTTGGAATTGTTGGCTCATTACAGGATTCCGCTCAAAGCGACCCGGGTCGGGGGTGGTGCAGGACTGCCGGATCGGCGAGTCAAGACAGCCACACAGCCCACTAGTATATAGAGGGGGGGAGCGGCACAATAGCCGGGCCGATATGGCATTGTGAAACTACTGTGACCGAAAAAACCGTGTGCTTCGTCGGAAGTTTTTCTCACCCGTTTGGGGAAAAGACGACTGTATCGGTGCTGAAACAGCCTTTTTCTGCACAGGGTCGCCCAATGTCAGGTGGTGAAGGCTATAAATAATTGGAACTTTTGCCAAAGGCCCAAGATCAATAGTCGGTGCCAGAGATAAGGGACAGTGTCGGCTTCAGTGCGGAATCTGCGGTTGGATTCCTGCCGGCGAAACCGATGACAAGATTATTCGCGCAGCCGGTTTATCCCGAGCTGCGCTTTTCGTGCGTGCCAAATCAGAGCCCGCAGGAAACTTGCCTGGAGGGGGAGAACTTTTGCGAAAAGCCCGAGTCTATGTTTGCAAGTCTGGTCGTTTAGTTATGCAAGTCTCCTTCGGGCTTATCGAGGAGTGTTCATGCTAACCCAGGAAGAGGATCAGCAGCTGGTCGAGCGCGTTCAACGCGGCGACAAGCGAGCTTTCGATCTGTTGGTGCTGAAGTATCAGCACAAGATTCTCGGGTTGATCGTGCGTTTTGTGCACGACACCCATGAAGCCCAGGACGTGGCTCAGGAAGCCTTTATCAAGGCGTATCGAGCACTTGGAAACTTTCGCGGCGACAGTGCGTTTTATACGTGGCTGTACCGTATTGCCATTAACACGGCAAAGAATTACCTGGTTTCACGCGGCCGCCGGCCGCCGGATAGCGATGTAAGTTCCGAAGATGCAGAGTTCTACGATGGCGATCATGGCCTCAAGGATCTCGAGTCACCAGAACGTGCACTGCTGCGGGATGAGATCGAAGGCACTGTCCATCGAACCATTCAGCAACTGCCAGAGGATTTGCGTACGGCGTTAACTTTACGTGAATTCGATGGTCTGAGTTACGAGGACATTGCGAGCGTCATGCAATGTCCGGTGGGTACCGTGCGCTCCCGGATTTTCCGCGCCCGGGAGGCCATCGATAAAGCCCTGCAGCCGTTGTTGCAGGAAAACTGAGACAGCGGCGACAGCCAAGAGAGGAACGCCATGAGTCGTGAAGCCCTGCAGGAATCGCTGTCCGCAGTGATGGATAACGAAGCGGACGAACTGGAATTGCGTCGAGTGCTCAATGCACTGGATGATGTTGATACCCGTGAGACCTGGGCTCGTTACCAGATCGCTCGGGCAGCCATGCACAAGGATCTGCTGCTTCCACGTCTGGATATCGCTGCGGCAGTGTCTGCTGCACTGGAAGACGAAACGGCTCCGGCCAAAGTATCTCGCAGCCCATGGCGCAATCTTGGCCGTCTGGCTGTTGCAGCCTCGGTGACTGTTGCCGTTCTGGCCGGTGTTCGTCTGTACAACCAGGACGAAATCGCTGGTGTCGAACTGGCTCAGCAATCCAATCAGCCAACCCTGGCCACCCCACAGGTCAAAGGTCCGGCTGTTCTGGCAGGCTATAGTGAAAGTTCGGAAGCCACTGGCCCTATGGCCAACGGCGTACTGCAAGGTCAGCCAGGCTGGCATGATCAGCGTCTGCCAGGCTACCTGCGTCAGCACGCACAACAGGCCGCACTGAAAGGCACTGAAAGCGCGTTGCCATACGCACGTGCAGCAAGTCTGGAAAACCGTTAAGGAGGATCATGCGCGCCATACCTCTACTTTCGCTTCTGCTCAGTGGCTGGTTCATAGTTCCAGCCCACGCTGATGAGGCCCAGGACTGGTTGACCCGTCTGGGCCAGGCCGAGCAGCAGCAAAGCTTTCACGGCACTTTCGTATACGAGCGTAACGGTAGCTTTTCTACCCATAACATCTGGCATCGCGTCCAGAATGGCCAGGTTCGCGAGCGTTTACTCCAGCTCGACGGTTCGGCGCAGGAAGTCGTGCGCATTGATGGACACACTCAATGCGTCAGCGGCACCCTGATTGCCGGTCTGGGGGATTCCCCCAACTCAGCCGCTCGTCCTCTCGATCCGCAAAAGCTGAAAAACTGGTATGACCTTGCCGTCATCGGCAAATCGCGCGTGGCTGGGCGAGACGCAGTGATTGTATCGCTGACGCCTCGCGATCAGCATCGTTACGGTTTTGAATTGCATCTGGACAAGAAAACGGGTTTGCCGTTGAAGTCGTTGCTGCTGAACGACAAGGGGCAGTTGCTCGAACGCTTCCAGTTCACCAGTCTCGATACTGACGAAGTCCCGTCGGACAAAGATTTGCAGGCTGATGCCGACTGTAAAGCGATAACGCTCGACAGCGACAAGGCTTCGGCGGTCAAGACCGCTCAGGTCTGGCATTCGGACTGGCTGCCGCCGGGTTTTGAACTGACCAGCAGCACCTCGCACAAGGACCCGGAAACCAAGACTCAGGTCAACAGTTTGCTGTACGACGACGGCTTGGCACGTTTTTCGGTTTTCCTTGAGCCTTTGAACGGCGCAACCGTCACTGACACCCGCACGCAACTGGGTCCAACCGTTGCCGTTTCACGTCGCCTGACAACGCCTGAAGGCGAGATGATGGTCACCGTGGTTGGTGAAATTCCAATTGGCACTGCCGAACGAATTGCTCTGTCGATGCGAAATACCGATGGCACTGCAACCAGTAAGCAGTGAGCTGATTTCAGTCATTACCACGTCTTCATCGAGACGTAGATGAAATGTTTGCTGAGCATTTTCATTTGCAAATACCCCGAAAATTTTTTATAGGTCAGAGCCTCACGGCTCTGGCCTTGTTTGTTGTTGCCGGAACAAAAATGCCGGTCGGTGGTTTCCGGCGTTCCTTGCTCCATATCGCTTAACCCTGCTCGTCGTAACGGGAGCTGTATGTCGATACCAAGTTTGAAATCCTATCTCTCCATTTTCGCCACTGTGCTGTTGCTCGGTCAGGCGGTGCCTGCGGCGCAAGCGGCCGATCTGCCTGACTTCACCCAATTGGTCGAACAAGCTTCGCCAGCCGTGGTGAACATCAGTACCACGCAGAAACTGCCGGATCGCAAAGTGAACCAGCAGATGCCTGATCTGGAAGGCCTGCCGCCGATGCTGCGCGAGTTCTTCGAGCGCGGCATGCCGCCTCAGCAGCGTTCGCCGGGTGGTGGTGGTCGTCAGCGTGAAGCGCAGTCGCTGGGTTCGGGCTTCATTATCTCCCCGGATGGCTACATCCTGACCAATAACCACGTAATCGCCGATGCCGACGAGATCCTCGTCCGCCTCGCCGACCGCAGTGAAATGAAAGCCAAGCTGATCGGCACCGATCCACGCTCCGACGTGGCCTTGCTGAAAATCGAAGGCAAGGATCTGCCGGTGCTCAAACTCGGCAAATCCCAGGACTTGAAAGCCGGTCAGTGGGTCGTGGCAATCGGTTCGCCGTTTGGCTTCGACCATACCGTGACTCAAGGCATCGTCAGCGCCGTTGGCCGCAGCCTGCCGAACGAAAACTACGTGCCGTTCATTCAGACCGACGTGCCGATCAACCCGGGCAACTCCGGTGGTCCGCTGTTCAACCTGAACGGTGAAGTGGTCGGCATCAACTCGCAGATCTACACCCGTTCGGGTGGTTTCATGGGCGTGTCGTTCGCGATCCCGATCGACGTGGCAATGGATGTGTCCAACCAACTGAAGAGCGGCGGCAAGGTCAGCCGTGGCTGGCTCGGCGTGGTCATTCAGGAAGTGAACAAGGATCTGGCCGAGTCGTTCGGTCTGGATAAACCGGCCGGCGCGCTGGTTGCCCAGATTCAGGATGACGGCCCGGCAGCCAAGGGCGGCCTGCAAGTCGGCGACGTGATCCTGAGCATGAACGGTCAGCCGATCGTCATGTCTGCTGATCTGCCGCATCTGGTCGGCGCACTGAAAGCTGGCGCCAAAGCCAATCTGGAAGTGATTCGTGAAGGCAAGCGCAAGAATGTCGAGCTGACCGTTGGCGCGATCCCTGACGAAGACAAAGAGCTGGATGCACTGCCGAAGTCCGGCACTGAAAGCACCAGCAACCGCCTCGGTGTGTCGGTGGGCGAGCTGACCGCCGAGCAGAAGAAAACCTACGACCTCAAAGGTGGTGTGGTGATCAAGGAAGTGCAGGACGGTCCTGCGGCGCTGATTGGTCTGCAGCCAGGTGACGTGATCACGCACCTGAACAACCAAGCCATCGGCTCCACCAAGGAGTTCGGCGAGATCGCCAAGGCACTGCCGAAGAACCGTTCGGTGTCGATGCGCGTTCTGCGTCAAGGTCGTGCCAGCTTCATCACCTTCAAACTGGCTGAATAATCCAGCRCTAAGGTAAAAAAGAAACCGCCTCGAAAGAGGCGGTTTTTTATGCCTGAAGCTTTTGTCTGGACGGCAGGAGGCTTAGCCCATCATGTCCTTGACCATCCGCTCCTGTTCCATCAGCTCACGCTGGCGGGCATCGATGCGTGAAGACAGCGGGAAGTTGCTGCCCGCCTTGCGCTTGGCAAAATCGAGTTGCTGGATCGCTTGGCGATAATCGCCAACCAGCGCGAAATACTCGGCCCGCGCCTGGTGCAGGCCAATGATGTTCCCCGACAAGCCACGGGTTTCGGCGACCTGATACCAGACATCCGGATCATCCGGGCGGGATTTGAGTAATGCTTCCAGCGCCTTCTCGGCATCCGGCGCGCGATTCTGTTTCAGCAGCAGATCCACTCGAACCTGATTCAGCGGATAGTTGCCCGGATATTGTGTAAGCATCCGGTCCACACGGGACTGTGCATCCGGCAAACGATTATTGGTGATGTCCAGATCGACTTGGGCAAGGTTGTAGATGATTTCGTTCGGCGACGTCGCCAGCAATTGCTTGAGATTCTCGCGCGCTTCATTCAACTGGCCACCCTTGATCTGCGCAATCGCCAGACCGTAGCGCGCCACATCGTTCTTCGGGTTTTCATCCAGCTGCGCACGGAAACGCTTGGCGCCCAGGCCCGGGGTTTCTTCGTAGATCAACTGCACGCGCGCGCGGATCAATTGATAGCGCTTGGAGTCTTCAATGCCGCCCGGTTTGGCCTGTTCGGCACGGTTGCGGGTGTCGGCAATACGCGATTCGGTCACCGGGTGAGTCAGCAGGAATTCCGGTGGCTTGGCGTCGAAACGGTATTGACGCATCAGGCGTTCGAACATGGTCGGCATCGAGCGCGGGTCATACCCGGCCTTTTCCAGATTGAGGATGCCGATGCGGTCGGCTTCCTGTTCGTTCTGCCGGGAGAAGGTGCGCTGCGACTGAATCGCCGCTGCCTGCGTACCGGCGATGGTCGCAATACCAGCGTCACCGCCACCGGCTGCGGCGATGACGATCCCGGCCAGCAGCGCGGCCATCATCGGCACCTGCATTCGTTGCGATGCCTCGACGCCACGCGCAAAGTGGCGTTGCGACAAGTGCGCCAGTTCGTGCGCCAGTACCGAAGCGTATTCACCTTCGGTCTGCGCATTGAGGAACAAACCGCCGTTGACCCCGACCACGCCGCCCGGCGCCGCGAAGGCGTTGAGCTGCGGGCTGTTGATCAGAATGAATTCAAGGCGTCGGTCAGTGACTTGACTGGTCTCCACCAGCTTATAGACGCTGGACTCGACGTAGTCCTTGAGCTGCGGATCGTTGAGCTGTGAAACCTGGCTGCGCAACATCGCCAGCCAAGCGCGGCCAAGCTGGTATTCCTGTTGCGGCGAGACAATGGCAGAACTGGCGTCGCCGAGTGACGGCAGATCGTCGGCAAAGCCTGGTGAGGCGAGCAGGCAAGCGAGCGTCAGCAGGGTAGGGCGCAGAAAAGTCATGCACAAAGCCTTAGAAGACAAAGACCTTACTGTAGCCGGACACCGAAGCTGCGACCAGATATTCTAGGCAGCTCGAAGACCTGAACCGGAGTGACGCAATGACTGACGCTGTAGCCCATGACGTGGAACTGGACGCCAGTGGCCTGAATTGTCCGTTGCCGTTGCTCAAGGCGAAAATGGAGCTGAACAAGCTTCAGAGTGGCGCCGTCCTCAAGGTGATCGCCACCGATGCGGGCTCGCAACGCGACTTTCGCACCTTTGCCAAATTGGCCGGTCATACGCTGCTGCGCGAAGAAGACGAAGCAGGTGTTTACCGTTACTGGTTGAAAAAGGCCTGAAATCGACAGCGTTACAATCTAAGGATTATTGATGTTCAAAGTGTTACGCGACTGGATTCAGCGCTATTTCTCCGATGAGGAAGCGGTGGTGCTGGCGGTGCTGCTGGTTCTCGCCTTCACGGCCGTGCTCACCCTCGGCGGCATGCTCGCGCCGGTGTTGGCGGGGATGGTGCTGGCGTATCTCATGCAGGGCCTGGTGGTCACGATCGAGCGTCTGCGCGTGCCGGGTGGTGTGGCGGTAGGATTGGTGTTTGCGCTGTTCATGGGCGTGCTGATGCTGTTTATCCTTGTGGTGTTGCCGTTGCTCTGGCATCAGTTGATCACCCTGTTCAATGAGTTGCCGGGCATGCTCGCCAAATGGCAGTCGCTGCTGTTGCTGCTGCCGGAACGCTATCCGCACCTGGTGTCCGATGAGCAAGTGTTGCAGGCGATCGAGGCGGCGCGTGGCGAGATCGGCAAGTTCGGCCAGTGGGCGCTGACGTTCTCGCTGTCGAGTCTGCCGCTGCTGGTGAACATCATGATCTACCTGGTGCTGGTGCCGATTCTGGTGTTCTTCTTCCTCAAGGACCGGGTCATGATCGGCGAGTGGGTGCGTGGCTACTTGCCGCGTGAGCGCGCGCTGATCACTCGGGTTGCGCAGGAGATGAACCGGCAGATCGCCAACTATATTCGCGGCAAGGTCATCGAAATCGTGATTTGCGGCGGCGTGACCTACATCGCGTTTGTCGCCCTCGGACTCAACTATGCGGCGCTGCTGGCGTTGCTGGTCGGTGTGTCGGTGGTGGTGCCGTATGTGGGCGCGGTGGTGGTGACCGTGCCGGTGCTGCTGATTGCGCTGTTCCAGTGGGGCTGGAGCGATCAGTTCATTTATCTGATGGCGGTCTACGGGATCATTCAGACACTGGATGGCAATGTGCTGGTGCCGCTGTTGTTCTCGGAGGCGGTCAATTTGCACCCGGTGGCAATCATCTGTGCGGTGCTGTTGTTTGGCGGGTTGTGGGGATTTTGGGGCGTGTTCTTTGCGATCCCGCTGGCGACCCTGTTCAAGGCAGTGCTGGATGCGTGGCCGCGCAAGGAGCCGGTGGTGGCGCCACTGCTCTAGTGGCTGATCCAGATTATTCGGTGAAGTCAGGGCCCATTCGCGAGCAAGCTCGCTCCCACACTGGATCTGTGGCGTTCACAAGTCCAATGTGGGAGCGAGCTTGCTCGCGAAGGCGTCAATGAGGGCGACGCAAAGCCATCAGGCTTTATTCAAGTCCTGAGCAGCTGCCAAAACAGCATCCACATGCCCCGGCACTTTCACGCCACGCCATTCCTGACGCAGCACACCGTCCTTATCAATAAGGAACGTGCTGCGATCAACGCCCAGGTATTCCTTGCCGTACAGCTTCTTCAGCTTGATCACGTCGAACAATTGGCAGACGGCTTCGTCCTTGTCGCTGATCAGCTCGAACGGAAACTCCTGCTTGCACTTGAAGTTCTCGTGGGACTTCAGGCTGTCGCGGGAGATACCGAAAATCTCGGTATTGGCGGCCTTGAATGCGGCGTATTGATCACGAAAGCCCTGGCCTTCTGTGGTGCAACCCGGGGTGCTGTCCTTCGGATAGAAATAGATCACCACTTGCTTGCCCTTGAGGGCAGACAGGCTGACAGTCTGCCCGCTGGTGGCAGGTGCTGCGAAATCGGCAACCGGTTGGTCGATGACAACGGCCATGAAAGTTTCCTTACATTGGGTTCTGTGGGCGCCAAGGCTCGATCAGTGCGTCCAGGTTCATCGCGTCGGAGAAGTCGAGGAACTGGTCGCGCAGCCAGCTGATCTGGGTGCCGGCGGGCAGGGTCACGGTAAATGTGGCGTTGAGCATGGTGCCGCCGGTCTGCGGCGCCTGATACGTGTCGCAGGTCAGGTTTTCCAGTTCGACGTTATGATCCATGAAGAACTGGCACAGCTCATTGATGATGTCCGGGCGATACGCCGAGCTGACATACGCCACGTACGGCAGGGCCTGCGGACGATTTTCCAGCGGCGCGCTGCGCACCACGTTGGCGGTGAAAGCGTGTTTCTTGGCCAGGCCCGGCAAGCTGCCTTCCAGGCGGGCGAGGGCATCCCAACTGCCGGAGACCTCGAGGACCAAAGCGCTGCACTCGCCGTGGCGAGTCAGGCGTGAAGTAACCACGGCGCAGCGATTTTCATGGCTGGCGCGGCACAGGACGTTAGTCAGCTCCATGGGGTTGGCGCCGAGGGCACTGATGACAAGGAATTGTTCGCGAACTGTGGGGGTGGACATGCAGCATTCCTAAAGCGATGAGCGGTCGGTAGGTTTACGGGCGTTGGCCACCGGGGAGTGCCTGTTCTGGCTGTCCGTACAAAGAGGCCCGGCAAGCGCTCGCGGCTCGCTCCACTATAGCGGGAGCGCGTCGATGCGACGCAGGAACGGGGTCTGGGAGGCCGTAAAGGGAGGCTGGAACCCGGCGTACAAGCTGATCAGTACCGATCAAAGTCTGAAGGGTAGCGAAAAGCGGCGCCAAGGGGAATGGCGGCAGCGCAGTACTTCGCTTGTGCAAGCATCTTGGCGCCAGTACCATTACCGCTCTCTTTTTCCGGCAGGAGCGGTTTCATGATTGCGGGCAGTATGGTGGCACTGGTCACTCCCATGGATGCACAAGGGCGTCTTGACTGGGACAGCCTCAGCAAACTCGTGGACTTCCATCTCAAGAACGGCACCCATGCCATTGTCGCGGTCGGTACTACCGGCGAGTCGGCAACCCTTGATGTAGAAGAACACATCGCCGTCATCAAAGCCGTAGTCAAACAGGTTGCCGGGCGCATTCCGGTCATCGCCGGCACTGGCGCCAACTCGACCCGCGAAGCTGTCGAGCTGACCCGCAACGCCAAGGAAGCCGGTGCCGACGCCTGCCTGCTGGTGGTTCCGTACTACAACAAGCCGACTCAGGAAGGTCTGTACCAGCACTTCAAGCACATCGCTGAAGCGGTCGACATTCCGCAGATTCTCTACAACGTTCCTGGCCGCACCTCTTGCGACATGCAAGCCGAGACCGTGATCCGCCTGTCCACCGTGCCAAACATCATCGGTATCAAGGAAGCCACCGGCGACCTGAAGCGTGCCAAAGCAATCATCGATGGTGTGAGCAAGGATTTCATCGTGCTGTCCGGCGATGATCCGACCGCCGTTGAGCTGATCCTGCTGGGCGGCAAAGGCAACATCTCGGTGACGGCGAACGTCGCGCCGCGCGAAATGGCCGATCTGTGCGAGGCTGCGCTCAAAGGCGACGCCGACACCGCACGGGCGATCAACGAAAAACTGATGCCACTGCACAAAGACCTGTTCATCGAAGCCAACCCGATTCCGGTGAAGTGGGCTTTGGTGGAAATGGGCCTGATGCACGAAGGCATCCGCTTGCCACTGACCTGGCTGAGCACACCTTGTCACGAAACGCTCCGCTCGGCCCTGCGCCAGTGCAGCGTCCTGATTTAATTGAGGAAGTACAACGCATGAAGCGAATGGCCGGACTTTCCGCACTTGCCTTGATTATCTCCAGCACCAGCGGCTGCGGATGGGTCTGGGGGCCGGAAGGTTATTTCCGCGACCGTGGTAGCGATTACCTGCAAGCGCAACAGACTGCACCAATGCAACTTCCACCGGAAGTCAGCACTTCCAAGCGTCTGGATCCGCTGTTGCCGATCCCGCGTAACGTTGCTGATGACACCGAGAAGGGCGAATACATTGTGCCGCGTCCTCAGCCGCTGTCGGCCGTTGCCGATGCCAGCGATTACTCGCTGCAGAAGAGCGGTGACTCTCGCTGGGTCGTGGCCCAGCACCCACCGGCCGAAGTCTGGCCAGTGGCGGTGCAATTCTTCCAGGACAACGGTTTCCGTCTGGATGAACAGCGCCCGCAGACCGGCGAGTTCACCACCACCTGGCAGCATTCCGACGAACTGTCCGCGGCCATGGCCAAGCGCCTGAGTGCAGCCGGCATCGCCAGCGACAGCGAAACCCGTGTGCGTGTGCGGATCGAGCCGGGCGTGCAGCGCAACACCAGTGAAATCTACGTGGTCAGCGCCGAGCGTCCTGCCGGCAGCACGGCCGACGTGGCCTTCACCAACCGTTCGGTCAACACTGGCCTGGACGCAGCGCTGGTCGACGACATGCTCGCGAGCATGAGCCGGATCTCCGAGAAGGGCGGTTCGGTGTCGATGCTGGCCTCGCGTGATTTCGATACGCCAAGCCGTGTCAGCCTCAGCGAAGACGGCAGCGGCAACCCGGTGTTGAACGTCGGTAACGATCTGGATCGTGCCTGGTCGAGCGTTGGCCGTGCACTGGAACAAGGCGAATGGCGCGTTGAAGACATCAACCGTAGCCTGGGCCTGTACTACATCAACCTGGCCGAAAAAGCCGAGAAGAAAGACGACAAGCCTGGTTTCTTCAGCAGCCTGTTTGGCAGTGCGCCGAGCAAGGAAGAAGTTGAAGCCCGTGCCGAGCGTTATCAGGTTCGCCTGAGCAAGGTTGGCGAGAACATTCAGGTGACCGTCGAGAAAAACATCAACACCGTCGCGCCGGCTGAAGTGGCACGCAAAGTGTTGAGCGTGATTCAGGACAACCTGGGCTGATCAACCATGCGTTTTGCCGTTCTCGGCAGCGGTAGCCAAGGGAACGGCACGCTGATCGCCAGTGCTGATACGTATGTGCTGGTGGATTGTGGTTTTTCCCTGCGGGAAACCGAAAAACGCCTGTTGCGCCTGGGTGTGAACCCGGCGCAACTGAGCGCGATACTCGTAACCCACGAACATGCCGACCACGTGCATGGCGTGGGTTTACTGTCTCGGCGCTACAATCTACCGGTCTACCTCAGTCGCGGCACACTGCGCGGGATGCGCAAACCGATTGAACCCGCAGGCTTTCTGGCCGGCGGCGAGCAACTGCAGATCGGTGCACTGAGCATCGGGGTCATTGCCGTGGCCCATGATGCGCAGGAACCGACCCAGTACGTTTTCAGTGATCACCAGCAGCGGCGCTTCGGCCTGCTGACCGACCTGGGTTCCTACTGCGAGCGGGTGCTGGATGGTTATCGGGACCTCGATGCATTGATGATCGAGTCCAACCATTGTCGCGACATGCTGGCCCGTGGTCATTACCCGTACTTTCTCAAGCAGCGGGTGGGCGGCGAGCTGGGACATTTGAACAACCATCAGGCGGCATTCCTGGTGTCCGAGTTGGGCTGGCAGGGCTTGCAACACCTGGTCCTGGCCCATCTGAGCAGCAAGAACAACCTGCCGCAGCTGGCCCGGCAATGTTTTGTCGACACCCTCGGGTGCGACCCGGACTGGCTGCAACTGGCCGATCAAGATTCAGGGCTCGACTGGCGCCACATCGCCTAGCCCACCTACTTAGCAAGCGGAGCCCATCATGGAAAAACGTGAAGAACTCTACCGCGGCAAAGCCAAATCGGTTTACAAGACCGACGACGCTGACCGCTTGATCCTGCTGTTTCGCAACGACACCTCGGCGTTCGACGGCAAGCGCATCGAGCAGCTCGACCGCAAAGGCATGGTCAACAACAAGTTCAACGCCTTCATCATGCAGAAACTCGAAGCGGCCGGCGTACCGACCCAATTCGACAAACTGCTGGCCGACAACGAAGTGCTGGTCAAGAAGCTGGACATGATCCCGGTCGAGTGCGTCGTGCGTAACTACGCCGCTGGCAGCCTGGTCAAGCGTCTGGGCGTCGAAGAAGGCCTGAAGCTCAATCCTTACACCTTCGAGCTGTTCCTGAAGGACGACGCCAAGGGCGACCCGTTCATCAACGAATCCCACGTCGTGGCCTTCGGTTGGGGCACCGCCGAGCAACTGGCGCGCATGAAAGAACTGTCGCTCAAGGTCAACGAAGTCCTGACCAAGCTGTTCGATGACGCCGGCCTGCTGCTGGTCGACTTCAAGCTTGAATTCGGCGTGTTCAGCGACGGCTCCATCGTCCTCGGTGACGAGTTCAGCCCGGACGGCTGCCGTCTGTGGGACAAGGACACCAAGAAGAAGATGGACAAAGACCGCTTCCGTCAGGGCCTCGGTGACGTTATCGAAGCCTACGAAGAAGTCGCCAATCGTCTGGGTGTACCGCTTTAATCGACGCAAGCATCTGATAGCACGAAGAAAATTTCGAAAGAGGGTTTGCTTTCGGTAAAAGTGTTGTTATGATGCGCGCCGTTGGAGAGATGCCAGAGTGGCCGAATGGGACGGATTCGAAATCCGTTGTACCTTCACCGGTACCTAGGGTTCGAATCCCTATCTCTCCGCCATTACATAGAAAAGCCCCATAGATCAAGGTCTTGGGGCTTTTTGCATTCTGAAATTCTACGTAACGTTTCTACGTAAGATTCTCGCGTTTCGTTTGCTGCTACTGGTTTGGTATTCTATTGAACCCATGGTTTGCCATCCTCCTCCTTCTGGCAGCTTCTAAGTGAGCTAGTCTCCTGAATCTGTCGCATTTCCTTTTACGAAATAGGGCTTGCGATGTGAGCCACCTAGAATTCTTCATTACTCCTTCTTTTGCTTTGTTGGGAATTGTCCCGGGCTCCTGTGTGTCTCATGGAGGCGGCATTGGCGAGGAGGTGGGGGGTGGGGTGGGGGAGGGAGTGGGAAGGGATAGGGGATGGTGAGCGTGTGATGTGGTGATCGTAAAAATGGGATGCTCAGGTTTGTTGTTTCGTCGGTGTCTGCCATATATGATCGGCTTCGAATTGACTGAATGCGCTGTTGCGTGTAGCTAGGATGGCTAGAGGGTAAAGGTGACTAAGTTGACAGGGGGAGGAGGGGTGTTCCAATTATATGTACCGCCTCTGGATGATGCCATTGCAGATTACCAATGGCTTTTCTGGGCCAGGGATATGGTATTCAAAAATCCTCAGGGAGTTTGCTTTTCTTTTATTCTATGTGTTCGTATTTCACCGGGGGCGGTAGCATTTTTAGGTGGGCTAATAAGGCTTGCTATGAAAAGAGATATCCCAGTAACTTTGGATTGGGACTCTCTGCAGCATCCGGCGGTTTTAAAGTTTCTGCGGCATAACGGATTTGCAAGGAGCTTTGGTGGTGGTGTTCATGGATGGGATAGTCACTGTGTCCCTTTCAGGGAAGATCCTGTTGAGCGATCGAATGAAGTCTTGGACTATCTAGAGAATAAGTGGATCGGAAGAGGGTGGGTGCAAGTAAGTGATCGCTTGAAAAACGCTATTGTTGGCCATGTGTGGGAAATTTACGCTAATTCTTTCGAGCATGGTAGGTCGGACGTAGGCGTGTTTTCTTGTGGGCATCACTTTGAAAGAAAAAATGAACTTGTTTTGACTGTGGTGGATTTTGGTGTCGGCATAGCTACAAACGTTAAAGAGTATTTAAAAAGTGATCCTAGGTCAAAGGATCTATTGCCTAGTCTGTGTGTCGAATGGGCATTCAAGCGAGGAAATAGTACCGGGCGTCAGGGAATAGCGCGAGGACTCGGCTTGGATTTGTTGAGTGCACTGGTAAGCGTAAATGATGGTTCGCTAGAAATTTTTACCAATAGCGCTCACGCAATGGTGAGTAGGAGTGGTGTAAAGTTTCAGGAACTTGATAACGCATTTTCTGGAACTGTGGTTCAGATTAAGTTGAAGTGTGACGAGAGGCTATATCACTTTCGTGGTGAAGATCTTTCCTAGAGGAATGTGTGATGAAAGTTTTGGTAAGTGAGATTTTTGGCGTTAGGTGCATCGTGGCTTCGGAAGGGCAAAAGCTTCATGACATGATCTTGGATAGTTTGAAAGCGGGAGAGGAAGTATTGCTGGATTTTTCAGGCGTGAAACAGTTTGCTTCGCCTTTCTTCAATTATTCAATTGGCCAGCTTCTGAATGAGATTTCACAAGATTCATTTAGGAAGCTGCTTCATCTCGAAGGCCTAGATGAAACGGGTGAAATAGTAGTAGGGAAAGTGATTGAAAACGCGTCGGTGTATCACGCTGATGCGGATTATAAGAAGATAGTCGATGATATATTGGAGCGGCAAGCTAAAGGGGGGGAGTGATAATGGTTGTTTTGGATATAAAAGCTGATGTTGTGGATATTTCAAAGGATTCGCCGCTGAAAGAGGACTCTTTTCTAGTAGATACGAATGTCTGGTATTGGATGACGTACAGTAAGGCAAGTGTTGCAGGTGCCGCGTCATATCAAGTGAATACGTATCCTCAGTATACGAGTGATGCGCTTGGAGCTGGATCTAAAATTTATCAATCAGGGTTAAGTATGGCCGAGCTTTCTCATGTGGTAGAGAAGGTTGAGCGTGAGATGTATGAAAAATTTATAGGTAAAGCTGTCACAACTAAAATCTATCGTCACAATTTAGATGTTGAAAGAACTAAGGTGTGCTCGGAGATTAGCTCGGTTTGCAAGCAGGTTTCATCTATGTCAAGTTCTTTAGATGTGACAATTGATGCAGGTTTTGCTACAGCTGCTATCGCAAGAATAGGGGCAAATAAGGTAGATGGTTATGATCTTTTTATTTTGGAGTCGATGGCGTTGAGTGGCATCACACAAATCATTACGGATGATGGTGATTTTACTACCGTTCCAGGGATACGCGTTTTCACCGCGAATCGAAATGTAATAGCTGCTGCTAAAAAGCAGGGTCGGTTAGTTGTCCGCTGAAGGATTACTACCTATGACGACATGGCGGCTGCTCAGTATCGGATGGCTGCCAGCGACAGCTAGAGCAGTATTTTTTGTTGATAATACAATTGATTTGCCGTAACTAAAGTTTTACGTATGGTAGTGCACCGGCTGCTATGAAGTTGGTATTGCCTTGAAGAGTTAGTAGTCAATCAGATGCCGACATTTAGTCGGTTTTTTTACGCCAGCAGTTTGCAGGCGAAAACTGGCAATGCCGTACTGCCCATGACATCAAAGTAACTACGGGAGTACAAAGTTTCTAGACGAAGAGTAAAATCCGAAGGGTGCATGCTAATGGGGTGGCAGTGCCACTTTTGAACCATGAGAGGCTTTTCGGCATTATACCATCGAGCGCAGTTGGGGCGGCCTTTAGCGCTACATGAGCGTCGATAAGTGCGGATCTAAATCTGAGTCGTCTCGCTAGAGAAAGGCGCTCAGATCGCACTACAGGGGCTCGTACGGGCAGTTTGATTCTGTGCAACTACCGCTATGAAATATCCCTTGACAAAACAGGGTCGACTGGCGTATAAAGGCCCCCTTTCCAGCAGTCCGCACCGAACGTTCTCGACCCACCACAGAGTGATGTCAGGCGTCGGTTTCGTGCTGCCTGAAATTTGATCCCATCCAACACCACGAGGCATCTGCCTATGGCATGAACTGAATACAGGAGATATATAAATGGCAGTAAGCAAGGTCACTGACACCACTCGCAAGCAAGCGGTACAAATGCGCTCCGAAGGCGCATCGTACAAAGATATCGCAGCGACTCTTTCTACAGAAGGAGTTACCGAGAAC